>NZ_VOSR01000248.1:0-22186 GCF_007997345.1 Mitsuaria sp. TWR114 | reverse complement strand
TTCGCGGCCACCGTCGCATTGCCAGCGGTGAGGCTCATCGCGCCGCCGAACGCGTTGGCGCCATTGGCCAGCGTGATGGCCGAGCTGCCGCTGTTCAGCGTGCTCGCGCCGGAGACCGAGACCGCGCCGCTCTGCGAGATCCCGGGCGCCGTGACCGTCAGTGCGCCGCTGATGCTGGACGCCCCGAAGGTCAGCGCCGCGCTGTTGCGCAAGGTCGTGTCCGCCGCCGTCACCGCGACCGCGCCCGAGAAGGCATTGCCGGCGTTGACCAGGCTCACCGTGTTGCCCGCGCCGGCCGCGGTCATCGAGGTCGCGCCACCGATGTGGAAGTAGCCGCCGAAGGTGGTGTCGTCGGCCACCATGCCGGCGGCCGTGGTGATGCTCAGCGCGCCGGGCACGATCAGCCCGCCCTTGTTCCACAGCGCGCGCCGCGTGGCGACCTGGCTCTCGGCGCTGATCTGCAAGGGCGCCAGCGTCAGCACCGACAGCGTCGCCGGGCCGCCGATGTAGAAGCCGGTGTAGCCGCTGACCGTGTCCAGCGCCTGCGCGGAGATCTGGATCGGGATCGCCGCCGGCGCGCTGAGCCGGACGGCGGCGGTGCCGGATCCCCAGACGCCGTCGCCCCCCGCGTTGCTGCCCGCGATGTGCAGCGCGCCGGTCGACGCGGTGATGTCGACCTTGCCGTCGAGCTTCACCGCCGCGTTCCCATTGCTGGTGCTGGCGGCGCCGCCGACCGTCGTGTTCGTGCCGTTGATCGTCACCGACCCGCCCGTCAGCGTGACCGCGTTCGAACTGCTGCCGATCAGCGCCACCGTGGATTGCTGGTTCCGGTAGGTGCTCGCCGACGGATTGGAGGCGGTGCCGGTGATCGTCAGCGCCCCGGCGGTCGACAGCGCGTCCAGCGCGCCGAAGGGCTCGTCCATCAGCAGCACGCGCGGATGGTTGATCAGCACGCGCGCGATCTCCACCCGCTGCTGCATGCCGCCGGACAGTTCGCGCGGATAACGATGCTCGAAGCCCGCCAGGCCGACCATCCCGATCAGCTGCCGGGCCTCGCGTTCGCGCGTGGCGCGGTCCACGCCTTTCATCTTCAGCCCGTAGGCGACGTTGTCGAGCACCGTCTTCCAGGGAAACAGCGTGTGCTGCTGGAACACCAGGCCGCGCTCCGGGTCCGGACCCCCGATGAGCGCGCCGTCGAGCCGCAGCTCACCGCGCGCGGGCCGCAAATGCCCGGCCAGCGCGCCCAGCAGCGTCGACTTGCCGCAGCCCGAGGGGCCCAGCAGGCAGATGAACTCGCCGGGCGCGGCGTCGATCGTCACCTCGCGCAGGACCTCGACACGCGCGTTCCCCTGACCGACCTCGATGCTGACCTGCTCGATCAGGAGCCGACCGCCGCGCGGCGGCGCGGGCGGCGCGGGCGGCACGGCTTGCACGGGTGGCACCGATTGCACCGTCTGCGCTGCTTGCACGGACGCTGTCATTGCGCCTCCCGCTGCGGGCGATACCACGGCATCAGCCGCCGCCCGGCCCACTGGATCAGCGCGCTGCTGCCCATGCCCAGGGCGCCGATCAGCAGCATGCCGACGACGATGTTGGGGTAGTTCTGCACGGTGTAGGACTCCCAGGTGAAGTAGCCGATGCCGTATTGGCCGGCGATCATTTCCGCGGTCACGAGGCAGAACCAGCAGGTGCCCATGCCGATGGACAGCCCGGTGACGATGCTGGGCGCGGCCGCCGGCACGATCACCTCGGCGAAGAGCCGCCAGCGGCGCGTGCCCAGGCTGCGCGCCGAGGCCACCAGCCGCGGGTCGACCGCCTCCACGCCATGGACCGTGTTGAGCAGGATGGGGAACACGGCGCCGGTGAAGGTGATGAACACCATGCTGCCTTCCGAGGACGGGAACATCAGGATGGCCAGCGGGATCCAGGCCACCGCCGGAATGGGCCGCAGCACCTCCAGCGGCGGCAGGAGCAGCTCGCGCGCCAGGCGCAGGCGCCCGATCAGCAGGCCCAGGCCGACGCCGGCCAGCACCGCCGCGCCGAAGCCCAGCCCGATGCGCAGCAGGCTGCTGCCCAGGTGCGCGCCCAGCTTGGGCGAGCGCAGCAGCGCCCAGGCGGCGTCGCCGGGCTCGTGACCGGCCGCGCGCAGGCGCCAGGCGGCCAGCGGTGGGTGGTCGTCGTGATGCCGCGGGCTTGCGCCAGGAAACGTTCGTGGGGAGGGATCGGGGTGGTCTCGTCGGCGTCGCCGACCTCGCCGGCCGGCGCCAGCAGCCCGAGCAGGTGGCTCAGGTTCGGCAGCTCCAGCTCGCGCAGGGCCCCCTCGAAATGAGGATCCAGCGCACTGGCGAAGGGGATCATCAGGTGCATGGCGGCGGATTATCGGCGTTCCCCCGGAAGGCCCCCCATCGGGCGGTCATCAAGCTTTCATCCGGCCCCGGCAACCTGTGGGGCCATGCTGACCGACACGCTCATGGCCGCCGCTGTCTCGCAAGAACCGCCTGGGGCCGAGGCGGAAGAGGGCGGCTCGATCCGGGTGCGCACGGTGTGGATCTCCGACCTGCACCTGGGCACGCCCGGCTGCCAGGCGCGGGCCCTGCTGGACTTCCTGCGTGAGGTCGAGTGCGAGCAGCTCTTCCTGGTTGGCGACATCGTCGATGGCTGGCAGCTGCGCCGCAGCTGGTACTGGCCGCAGGCCCACAACGACGTGGTGCAGAAGCTGCTGCGCAAGGCCCGCAAGGGCACTCGGGTGATCTACGTGCCGGGCAACCATGACGAATTCGCGCGCAAGTACCTGCAGCACAGCTTCGGCGGCATCGAGGTGGCGCACGAGTGGATCCACGAGACCGCCGACGGCCGCAAGTTCTGGATCACCCACGGCGATCTCTTCGACGGCGTCATCCAGCATGCCAAGTGGCTGGCCTACGTCGGCGACAGCCTCTATGAATTCACGCTCAAGCTGAACCGTCACCTCAACTCGATGCGCGCGCGCCTGGGGCTGCCGTACTGGAGCCTGAGCAAGTACCTGAAGCTCAAGGTCAAGCGCGCCGTCTCCTTCATCAGCGAGTTCGAGGAAGCGCTGGCGCGCGAGGCCCGCAAGCGCGGCGTCAACGGCGTGATCTGCGGCCATATCCACCACGCCGAGCTGCGCGACATCGACGGCATCACCTACGCCAACGACGGCGACTGGGTCGAGAGCCTCACGGCGCTGGTCGAGCATGCGGACGGGCACCTGGAAATCCTGGACTGGGCGGAGCGGCAGCGCTCCGGCGCCGAGCAGGACGCGGCGCAGGCGCTCGCCGCCGCCATGCGCCAACCCGCCTGAGGGGGCCCCTCTTCGGGCGACCCGGCCCCCCGCATCACCAACTCCGGGCCGCGCCAGACGACTCGCGGCGTCGGTCATCGGGGCTGCGCCTCGTCTGCGGACTGGCTCCAAAGAGGGTCACTGGCTTGTCATACCAGCTTCATAGAATGAGTTCATGACTTTGCCCGATGTCCCGCTGCTCAACCGCGAAAACGCGATCCTCGAGTTCAACCGGCGTGTCCTGGCGCAGGCCCAGCGCGTCGACGTGCCGCTGCTGGAGCGGCTGCGCTACATCTGCATCGTGTCCAGCAACCTCGACGAGTTCTTCGAGGTGCGCTTCGCCGACATGCTCGATGCGCAGCGGGACGGCAGCGGCCTGGTGACGCCGCGCGACGTGGAGCGCGTGGGACGCGCGGCCCATGACCTGATCGACCAGCAGTACGCGATCTTCAACGACCAGGTCATGCCCGCGCTGCGCGAGCACAACATCCAGATCCTCAACCACGCCGACCGCACCGACGAGATCCGCGCGTGGGTCAGCAGGTTCTTCGAGCGGGAAGTGCGGCCGCTGCTGGTGCCGGTGGGCCTGGACCCGGCGCATCCGTTCCCGCAGGTGGCCAACAAGTCGCTGCACTTCATCGCGCGGCTGTCGGGCAAGGACGCGCTCGGACGCGACAACCGCATCGCCATCGTCAAGGTCCCGCGCGTGCTGCCGCGCGTGATCAAGGTGCCGGCGGCCATCAGCGGCGGCAAGCAGAGCTTCGTCCTGCTCACCAGCGTCATCCGCGCCCACCTCGAGGAGCTGTTCCCCGGCCGGCATGTCGAGGCCTTCTCGCAGTTCCGCGTCACGCGGGATTCGGATCTGGAGGTCGACGAGGAAGAGATCGCCAACCTGCGGCATGCGCTGCGCTCGGGCCTCACGACGCGTCATTTCGGGCGCGCGGTGCGGCTCGAGGTGGTCAACACCTGCCCCGAGGAGCTCTCGCGTTTCCTGCTCGAGCAATTCGACCTGCCGGAGGCGGCGCTGTACCGGGTCAACGGGCCGGTCAACCTGGTGCGCCTGAACGAGCTGATCGACCAGACGGATGCCGACGACCTGCGTTTCCGCCCCTATGAACCGAGTTGGCCGACGGGGCGGCTGCCGCGGGGCAAGTCGATCCTGGACAAGTTGCGGACCAAGGGCGACGTGATGCTGCATCACCCGTTCGAGAGCTTCGAGCCGGTGGTGCAGCTGCTGCGCGAGGCGGTCGAGGATCCGGACGTCCTGGCCATCAAGCAGACGATCTACCGCACCGGCAGCCAGTCGGTGCTGGCGGACCTGCTGATCGAGGCGGCGCGTCGCGGCAAGGAGGTCCTCGCGGTCGTCGAGCTGAAGGCGCGCTTCGACGAGGAGGCCAACATCAACTGGGCCGAGCGGCTGGAGGCGGTCGGTGCGCAGGTGGTGTACGGCATCGTCGGCCTGAAGACGCATGCCAAGCTGATGCTGATCACCCGCCGGGAGGGCGGCAAGCTGCGGCGCTACGGCCACCTGTCGACCGGTAACTACAACCCGAAGACGGCGCGTTTCTACACGGACCTCGGCTACCTGACGGCCGATGCCGAGATGACGGCGGACATGGATCTGGTGTTCCGCCAGTTGGCGTCGCTGTCGAAGTTCAAGGCGCCGAAGAAGCTGCTGCTCGCGCCGTTCAACCTGCACCGGACGATGGTCGAGCTGCTGTCGCAGGTGGAGGAGGCCGCGCGGCGCGGCGAGCCCGCGCGGGTAGTTCTGAAGATCAATGCGCTGACGGATGCGGAGCTCATCAACGGGATCGTGCGGGCGGGCCGTGCGGGTGCGAAGGTGGACCTGATCGTGCGCGGCGCATGCATGTTGCCGCCCGGCCTGCCGAGCGAGACGGACAACATCCTGGTGCGCTCGGTGGTGGGCCGCTTCCTCGAGCACTCGCGGATCTTCTATTTCCGCTGGGGCAAGGAGGAGCAGGAGGCCTTGTACCTGTCGAGCGCGGACTGGATGGCGCGCAACATGTTGCGTCGCATCGAGGTGGCCTGGCCGATCACTGATCCGAAGCTGCGCCAGCGCGTCATCGACGAGGGCCTGACCCCGTACCTGCACGACAGTCTGGACGCGTGGCAACTGGGCCCTGACGGCACCTCGCAGCGCATTGGCACCGAGGATTCGCCGCAGCATGTCAGTGCGCAACAGGCCCTGATGCGCCTGTACCACGAGGATCCCTGACCAAGTCCCGCGAGGTTCACGCCAACCCCCACGCCGTCCACCTCTGTTTCTGGACGGGCATGGCCTGGGCCGGCGACTCGTGTCGGGCTGGATGACTGACTTGGACGCCGTCTGTCTGAGCGTCGCGAACCGAAGGTGAGCAGAGCGAGTTGGCGTCCGCCCGACGCGAGTCGCCGGCCCAGGCCATGCCTGTCGCGCTCACCCGCCTGCAGTCAGCGCATTGGCCTCAAGCCTCCAACGCCAACTGCACGCGCCCGACCTTGCCCCACGCGTCCAATTCTTCGCGCAGCAGGTAATGCGCCCGCGGATGTGCTTCGGCCCAGCCCTTGCGCATTTCGATGATGACGTTCATCCCTTCGCGCCGCAGCTTGATGGCTGTCGCGTCGACCTCGCTGCGCGCGTGGCATTTGATGGCGGCGAGTCGCAACGCCAGCAGCTGCCAGATCATGGGTTCTTCCTGGAGCTGTTCTTCGAGCTTGCGGAGTCCTCCCCGCTGACCGAGCGCGAGGTCTCCGAGGCGCCGGAGCTGATTTTGGGAGAAGCCTGGCGCGTCGACGTGGGAGAGCAGGTAGGCGCTGTGGCGATGGTGGTCATGGTGGGAGACCATCATGCCGATCTCATGCAGCGCGGCGGCCCAGCCGAGTTCGCGGCGATGTTCTTCCTCGGCTTTCGGCGCGAGCTGCGCATGAAGCCGCTGGGCGATCTGCTGGACGCGGCTGGCCTGAGCGCGGTCGACGGCGAAGCGGCGCTGGAGTTCGGCGACGGACTGTTCGCGCATGTCGCGCCCGGTGGCGAGCAAGCGGGGATCGAGGCGCTCGGCGAGGTCGAAGATGACGCCTTGGCGCAGCGCGCCCTTGGCGGGGTGGAGGCGCTCGATGTCGAAGTGGGTGAGCAGCGTGTAGAGGATGCAGAGTCCGCCGCCGACGACGGCGCGCCGGTCGTCCTTGAGGCCGGGCAGCTTGAGCGCGTCGATGCGTCCGGCGAGCAGGCACTGCTCGATGCACCAGCGCAGGCCGTCGAGGGTGATGGAGCCGTCGGGGCTGACGTTGTTGGCCGCAAGGATCTGGGCCACCGCGCCGACGGTGCCCGACGAGCCCAGGGCCTGCTTCCAGCGCGGCTGCGCGGCCTGGCGGGAGAACTGGGTGATGGCTTCCTCGAGCTCGGCGCCGGCGGCGACCTGCGCGGCGCGGAAGGCCTCGGCGGTGAAGCGTCCGTCGGGGAAGAAGCGCATCGAGAGGCTGACGCTGCCGATCTGGAAGGACTCGGCGGCCAGCGGCTGCGGCCCGCGGCCCAGGATCATCTCGGTGGATCGGCCGCCGATGTCGATGACCAGGCGCGGGTCTTCCGCGGTCTGCAGCCGCGCCACGCCCGCGTAGATCAGGCGCGCTTCCTCGCGGCCCGAGATGACTTCGATCGGATGGCCCAGCACCTCCTGCGCCCGCGCCAGGAAGGCGTTGCGGTTGCGCGCCTCACGCAGCGTCTGCGTCGCCACCGCGCGCACCTGGCGGCCGGCAGGTCGGCGAGCCGTTCGGCGAAGCGCCGCAGGCAGTCCAGGCCGCGCTGGGCTGCCTCTTCGGTCAGCATGCTCATCGCATCCAGGCCCGCGCCCAGCCGCACCGTTTCCTTCAGGTAGTCCAGCCGGCGGTAGTGCCCGTGCTGCAGCTGGGCCAGCTCGAGCCGGAAGCTGTTGGAGCCCATGTCGATGGCGGCCAGGATCGGAGGAACTTGCGCTTGCGTCATGGGGCGCGATTGTCGCGGTCTTTGGCCCGCCCGCCGGGAACGAAGTGCTTTCATCGTGCTGTCGCGACGCCGTGGTCCGGTGCCCGGCGGCCGACCGGGATAGCATCCGGCGTTCCGTCCGGAACCTTCGGATCCATTCCACCCCGCATTCCCCACGAGGAGCTGCAGATGACGAATTCCGATTCCCGCGCCGATGCCGCCGGCCTGTCTCCTGAACTCGCCGACGCGATCCGCGACGACATCGACACGCTGGCGCCGGGCCGGGGTTTCAGCCGCCGTGCCTTCGTCGGCACCGCGGTGGGCAGCGGCTTCGCCGCGGCGGTGCTGCCGGTGACGGCGCAGACGATCAGCACCGACGCGCAGGGCCTGGATGCCGGTCCGGTCAGCATCCCGGTCGGCGACTTCAAGATGCCGGCCTATGTCGCGCAGCCAGCGGGCAAGAAGCAGGCGCCGGTGGTGCTGGTGGTCAGCGAGATCTTCGGCGTGCATGAGCACATCGCCGATGTCGCGCGCCGCTTCGCCAAGCTGGGCTACCTGGCGGTCGCGCCCGACCTGTTCGCGCGTCAAGGTGACGCGAAGGTTTATTCGGACATCGCCAAGCTGCAGACCGAGATCATCCAGCGCACGCCTGACGCGCAGGTCCTGAACGACCTGGACGCGGCGGTGGCCTGGGCGAACGGGATGGGAGGCAACACCTCCAAGCTGGGGATCACCGGCTTTTGCTGGGGCGGTCGGATCGTCTGGCTGTATGCCGCCCACAGCCGCGAGCTGAAGGCCGGCGTGGCGTGGTACGGCCGCCTGCAGGGCCAGACCAATGCGATGACGCCCAAGCACCCGATCGACGTCGCGGCCCAGCTGAACGCCCCGGTGCTGGGCTTGTACGGTGCGCAGGACAACGGCATCCCGGTCTCGACCGTCGCCGCGATGCAGGAGGCGCTCAAACAAGGCAGCGCGGCGGCCAAGGCCAGCGAGTTTGTCGTCTACCCTGACGCCGGCCACGCCTTCCATGCCGATTACCGCCCCAGCTACCGGCCCGATCCCGCCAAGGACGGATGGGCGCGCTGCCAGGCCTGGTTCAAGCAGCACGGGGTGTGAACGTCCCCGGCGCAAGGGGGGCTTGACGACTCTGAGACAATTTTCGGAACCCCATCCGGCGCACCCCACGTGGTGCGCCTTTTTTATCCATGACCCTGACCTACATCCTGCTGGTGACCTTCGCTGGCGGTCTGGCCTCCGTGACGATCGCGGCGATGCTGACGGTCGGCCTGCTGAGCCGCATCGTGAAGCACCTGGTGAGCCTGTCCACCGGCGTGCTCCTGTCGACCGCGCTGCTGCATGTGCTGCCGGAGGCCTTCGAGAGCGGTGCCGATCCGCACAACCTCTTCCTGGCGTTGCTGGGCGGGCTGATGTTCTTCTTCCTGCTGGAGAAGGCCGAGCTCTACCGCCACACCCACCACCACGAGGGGGACGGGCACCACCACCATCACCATTTCGACCGGGAACAGGCCGGGCGGGGTGGGTTGTCGGTGCTGGTGGGGGATTCGATCCACAACTTCTGCGACGGGATCATCATCGCGGCCGCGTTCCTCGCGGATCACCATCTGGGCTGGGTCACCGCGATGGCGATCGTGGCGCATGAGATCCCGCAGGAGGTCGGCGACTACATCGTGCTGCTGAACGCGGGGTTCTCGCGCAAGAAGGCGCTGTTCTTCAATGCGGTGTCCGGCATGGCGGCGGTGGTCGGCGGGCTGGTCGGCTACTACATCGTCGGGCCGTGGCAGCAGCTGTTCCCCTACCTGCTGGTGGCGGCGTCCAGCAGCTTCGTTTATGTCTCGGTCGCCGATCTGATCCCGCAGCTTCAGCGCCGGCTGCCCTGGAAGGACACCGCGCTGCAGCTGCTGTGGCTGGGCGTGGGCATCGTCTTCGTGCTGATCGTCGTGGGCGGGAAGCACTCCCACTGAAGCCAGCCTGCAGCGCCCGGGAGGGCGCTGCGGTCATGTGGCGTGCCGGGGAGTGCCTTATTGGGACGGCGACGCTCCCTCGCCGTGCACCACCAGTACCGGGAAGGCGCAGTGGGTCAGCACCTTCTGCGTTTCGCTGCCGAGCAGCAGCGCCTGCAGCCCGCGCCGCCCGTGCGTGGCCATCACCAGCAGGTCGGCATCGACGCGCTTGGCGTGCTCGATGATGGCTTCCCAGGGATGCAGCGCCTCCACGCTGTGGGCTTCGATCTCCAGGCCCTGGCCGCGCGCCAGCGCCAGCACCTGTCCGAGGCGTTCCTGCGCGATGCGCTCCTGGGCGTCGAAGAACTCCTGCGGCGGCGTCGGTTGCATCTCCGACACGGCGCTGTAGGGGAAGGGTTCCTTGACGCTGATGGCGAACAGCTTGGCGCCGTGGAACTTCGCGAGCTTGACGGCGGTATCGATCGCCTTGGCGGTGATGTCGGAGCCGTCGGTGGGGATCAGGATGCGCTGGAACATGGCGAGCCTCCTTCAAACGAGCGGGTGGGCTGGGTGGGCCGGCCCCCACCGAGGTGGGGTCAGGGCTTGCCGTCGCAGTCTGAGCTTCCCATGGTGCTCGCACCATGCGCGTTGTCAATAAGGGCCGTCCGTCAGCCTTTCGCCAGCGGGAAACGCGGGTTGGCGCTCCACTCGCTCCAGGAACCGGGATAGAGCCGGCTGCCGGACAGCCCGGCATGGTGCATCGCCAGCAGGTTGTGGCAGGCCGTCACGCCCGACCCGCACTGGTGCACGGTCGCATCCGCCCCTTGGGGGCCGAGCAGCGCCGCGAACTCCTCGCGCAGCAGCGCCGGCGCCTTGAACCGGCCGTCGGCGCTCAGGTTGGACTTGAAGAAGCGGTTCGTCGCGCCCGGGATGTGGCCGGCCTGGGCATCGAGCGGCTCGACTTCGCCGCGAAAGCGCTCACCGGCACGGGCATCGATCAGCCGGACCTTGCCGAGCTGGCCGAGCAGCTCCTGCGCGCTGAGCGGTTCCTCGAGCGGAGCGCCCGGCGTGAAGGCGCCGGCCGTGGCGGTGGGCAGGTCGGTGCTCACCGCGCCCCCCGCCTGTTGCCAGGCCGCGAAGCCCCCGTCCAGCACCGCGACGTCCGCATGGCCCAGCCAGCGCAGCATCCACCAGACCCGCGCGCCGTACATGCCGTCGGCCGCGTCGTAGGCCACCAGGGTTCGGCCCGAACGCAGGCCCAGTTCCCCCAGCAGGGCGGCGAAGGCGGCCCGGTCCGGCAGCGGATGGCGGCCGCGGAAAACGCCGAAGGCGTCCTGCTTCGGGCCGCTGAGGTCGCGGTCCAGGTGGAGGTAGAAGGCGCCAGGAATGTGGCCGGCGGCGTAGGCGCGCTCGCCGGCCGAGGTGTCGGTCAGGTCGAAGCGGACATCGACGACCAGCGGCGGTGCGTCGGACGCCAGCAGCGCCTGCAACTGCCCGACGGAGATCAGGCCATCAAGGCGGGGGGGAGTGGGGGCGGAGACTGCGGAGCTGGTCGGGGTCGTCGCGGAGGTCGTCATGGCGCTTCAGGATTCCTGGACCGAGTGCTGGGCGTCCTTGGGGGTGTTCCGGGCGCGCAGCAGCGTCGCCCCCAGGCCCGCGCCCACGATCAGCAGGATGCCGATCCAGGAGGCCAGGCCCAGCCGGTCGCCGAAAAGGAGCACACCATACAACGCCGAGAACACGATGCCCAGGTATTGGAGCGACGCGTTCACCAGCGGCTTGCCGGTGCGGTAGGCGCGCGTCATCAGCAGCTGGGCCGCCGTGGCCAGCACGCCGACGGCCAGCAGCAGCGCCGCGCCGGTCCAGGTGTGGCCGTGCCAGCCGCCGTGCGAGGCGATGGTCGTCAGCGCGCCGGCGACCACGCCGCCCATCGAGAAGTAGAAGACGATGCGGTACTCGGGCTCCCCGGCGCGGCCCAGCGACGTCACCTGCAGGTAGGCCATCGCCGACAGCATGCCGGACGCCAGGCCCGCCAGGCCGTGCCAGACCTGCTGGTCTTCCATCGCCGGCTGCAGCACCAGGCCGACGCCGAGGAAGCCCAGCAGCACCGTGATGATCAGCCGGGGATCGACCTTGGCCGCGCCCATCAGCACCGCCCCGCCGATCAGGAACAGCGCCATCCACACCGACGACATGTAGTTGAGCGTCATCGCGGTGGCCAGCGGCAGCTTGCTGATTGCGAAGAACCACAGCGACAGCGCGATCACCCCCGACAGGCTGCGCCAGAAGTGCATCGCCGGCACGGTGGTCTTCAGCGACAGCCCCTTCACCCGCGTCATCGCGAACAGGAACAGCGTGCCGACCAGGCCGCGGTACATGACGATCTCGCCGGCGCCGTAGTAGGCCGAGGCCAGCTTGACGCAGACGCCCATGGTGGCGAACAGCAAGGTCGCCAACACCATCAGAAGGGGTGCAGACATGCGGGGGATTCTCGCGCCGAAGGCCGGCCCGCCCTGTTGTGGGGACCCGCAAAAGCGAACGCCCCGCAAGAGCGGGGCGTTGTGCGCACCGGAGGGCGATGCGGCTGGGGACGGGGCGGGGACCGGATCAGCGCTTCATCAGCGCCCGGTACCACTCGTGGAAGTGCTTCATGCCGTCCTCCATCGGCGTCTGGTACGGGCCGACCTCGTTGTCGCCCCGCTCCATCAGCGCCTTGCGGCCGGCGTCCATGCGCAGCGCGATCTCATCGTCCTCGACGCAGGTTTCCATGTAGGCCGCCTGCTGGGCTTCGACGAAGTCACGCTCGAAGGCGACGATTTCCTCGGGGTAATAGAACTCCACGATGTTGGTGGTCTTCTGCGCGCCCTTGGGGAACAGCGTGGAGACCACCAGCACGTTGGGATACCACTCCACCATGATGTTGGGGTAGTAGGTCAGCCAGATCGCGCCCTGGTCGGGCGACTGCCGCCCGAGAAACCCAGCACCTGCTCATGCCACTTGGCGTAGACCGCGGAGCCCGGCTTTTCCAGCGCCTTGTTGACGCCGACCGTCTGCACCGAATAGTCGCGACCGAACTCCCACGCCAGGTCGTCGCAGGCGACGAACTGGCCCAGCCCCGGGTGGAACGGGCCGACGTGGTAGTCCTCCAGGTAGACCTCGATGAAGGTCTTCCAGTTGTAGTCGCACTCGTGGACATGGACCTTGTCGAGCTGGTAGCCGCTGAAGTCCAGCGCGCCGCGCGGGCCCAGCCGGGCCAGGTCGGCGGCGATGTCGCGGCCGTTGTCCTCGAACAGCAGGCCGTTCCACTCGCGGATCTTGTAGCGGTTCAGGTGCAGGCAGGGGTCCTGCTTGAAGTGGGGCGCGCCGACGAGCTCGCCCTTGAGGTCGTAGGTCCAGCGGTGCAGCGGGCAGACGATGTGGCTGCGCGTGTTGCCGCGGCCCCGCAGCATCACCGCCTGGCGGTGGCGGCAGACGTTGGAGATCAGCTCCAGGCCCTGCGGGCCGCGCACGATCGCCCGACCTTCGCCTTCCTGCGGCAGGGCGTAGTAGTCGCCGACCTCGGGCACGGCCAGCGCATGGCCGAGGTAGCGGGGACCGTGCTGGAAGATCAGTTCCTGTTCGCGGCGGAACAGGTCCTCGTCGAAGTAGGAGGTGACAGGCAGCTGGAGGTGGCTGGGGGCCGTGCTGCGTTCAAGCGGGCTGAGAGGGATGCTCAGGTCGGACATGATCCAAGAGGGTCTCCAAGACACCAATGTCAACCGTGACCGGCCGCCCCCCAGATTGGACGGGCCGGCATGTGGGACTGAGTGAAACAACGCCGGACGCTGCCGGAGCTCGGGGGCGATGGCCGCGCGGCGCCGCGAGCGAACGCGGTTGGGGCCCCGGCCGGGAAGTCGCCCCGATGACTGCCGGGCCCTTTGGGGGACAACGGAGCAGGCAAAGGAACCGGTGATTGTACCCGGACCGCCCCTTCAGGGGGAGGCAGGAGGCCGACGAAGCGGTCCGTCACCCGGAAACACCCGCTGACGCCTGTGGCGCTCGATTCACATCCCCCGACAGTCGGACCCCAGGCGGGGGAGTGCCGGTGCTTACAATCGGCCTTTTCGCGTTTTGAAATGAGCAAGCCTTCCGCCAGCGCCAAGTCGGCGCCGCCCACGTCCCAGGAGCAGGAGCCCGCCAGTTATGAATTGGCGGTCGAGGAGTTGGAACGTCTGGTGCAGGCCATGGAGGCCGGTCAACTGCCGCTGGACCAGTTACTGGCCAGTTACCAGCGGGGGGCCGCATTGCTCAACTACTGCCGCGCGCGGCTCCAGGCCGTCGAACAACAAGTACAGGTCATCGAAGGTGGCGGCGCGCAGGCTTGGGGAGAAGAGTAATTGGATGCCGGTGTCTTCGAACGTTGGGTGAAGCAGTCGCTTGAGGAAGTCGAGCAGGCGCTGGAGGCCTGGGTGCCCGCGGGCGCCCCGGCCGGCCTCGGTGAGGCCATGCGCTACGCGGTGCTGGGCGCCGGCAAGCGCCTGCGTCCGCTGCTGGTGCTGGCCGCGGCGGAAGCCGTCGGCGGGCAGCGCGAGGCGGCGTTGCGCGCGGCCTGCGCGGTGGAACTGATCCATGCCTATTCGCTGGCGCACGACGACATGCCCTGCATGGACAACGACGTGCTGCGCCGCGGCAAGCCGACGCTGCACGTGCAGTACGGCGAGGCGCAGGCCATGCTGGCCGGCGACGCGATGCAGGCGCTGGCCTTCGACGTGCTGACGCCGGACGAGGGCCTCCCGCCCGCGCTGCAGGCCAAGCTCTGCCGCCTGCTGGCGCGCGCCAGCGGCTATGACGGCATGGCCGGCGGCCAGGCGATCGACCTGGCCAGCATCGGCAAGCCGCTGGACGAGGCCGCGCTGCGCGACATGCACCGGCGCAAGACCGGCGTCCTGCTGCAGGCCAGCGTCCTGATGGGCGCGGCGAGCGGCGACCTGCCCCCCGCCGCCTGGGAGGCGCTGAGCCGCTACGGCGCCGCGATCGGCCTGGCCTTCCAGGTGGTCGACGACATCCTGGACGTCACCCAGGACAGCGACGTGCTCGGCAAGACCGCCGGCAAGGATCAGGACAACAACAAGCCGACCTACGTCAGCGTGCTGGGCCTGGAGCCCGCCCGCGCCTATGCGCTGCGCCTGCGCGACGAGGCCCATCAGGCCCTCGCCGCCAGCGGCCTGGCCGACACCGCCTGGCTCAGCCTGCTGGCTGACAAGGTGGTCGAGCGCGACAACTGAACCGGCGAGAGAGAGGCCAGGTCATGAGCGAGAACACCACCACCGCGACGGCTTCGCAGACGCTGCTCGGCGCGATCGACAGCCCCGCGGACCTGCGGCGCCTGTCGCGCAGCCAGTTGCCGCAACTGGCGGACGAGGTCCGCGCGCACATCCTGAACAGCGTGTCCAAGACCGGCGGCCACCTGTCGTCGAACCTCGGCACCGTCGAGATGACGATCGCGCTGCATTACGTCTACGACACGCCGCGCGACCGGCTGGTGTGGGACGTGGGTCACCAGACCTATCCGCACAAGATCCTCACCGGCCGCCGTGACGCGATGGCCACGCTGCGCCAGCAGGGCGGCATTTCCGGCTTCCCGCGCCGCGACGAGAGCGAGTACGACACCTTCGGCACGGCGCACTCGAGCACCTCGATCTCGGCCGCGCACGGCATGGCGATGGGCGCCAAGCTCAAGGGCGAGTCGCGCCGCGTGGTGGCGATCATCGGCGACGGCGCGATGACCGCCGGCATGGCCTTCGAGGCGCTGAACAACGCCGGCGTCGCCCATGGCGGCCTGCTGGGCGACGTGCTGGTGATCCTGAACGACAACGACATGTCGATCAGCCCGCCGGTGGGCGCGCTGAACAAGTACTTCACCCGGCTGATGAGCGGCAAGTTCTACGCCGCCGCGCGCGAGGGCGCGAAGTCGGTGCTCAAGCACACGCCGCTGTATGAATTCGCGCGCCGCTTCGAGGAGCACACCAAGGGCATGTTCGTGCCCGGCACGATCTTCGAGGAATTCGGCTTCAACTACGTCGGCCCGATCGACGGCCACGACCTGGACGCGCTGATCCCCACGCTGGAGAACCTGCGCGACAAGAAGGGTCCGCAGTTCCTGCACCTGGTCACGCGCAAGGGCCAGGGCTACAAGCTGGCCGAGGCCGACCCGGTCAAGTACCACGGCCCCACGCCCTTCAACCCGGCCGAAGGCATCAAGCCGTCCACCACGCCGGCGAAGAAGACCTTCACGCAGGTCTTCGGCGACTGGCTCTGCGACATGGCCGAGGCCGATCCGACGCTGGTCGGGATCACCCCGGCAATGCGCGAGGGCTCGGGCATGGTCGAGTTCCACAAGCGCTTCCCGACGCGCTACTACGACGTCGGCATCGCCGAGCAGCACGCGATCACCTTCGCCGGTGGCCTGGCCTGTGAGGGCCTGCGGCCGGTGGTGGCGATCTACTCGACCTTCCTGCAGCGCGGCTACGACCAACTGGTCCACGACGTGGCGCTGCAGAACCTGCCGGTGCTGTTCGCGCTCGACCGCGCGGGCCTGGTCGGCGCCGACGGCGCGACGCATGCCGGCAACTACGACATCGCCTTCACGCGCTGCATTCCGAACATGAGCGTGATCACGCCGGCGGATGAGAACGAGTGCCGCCAGGCCTTGTACACCGGTCACCTGCACGACGGCCCGGTGACGGTCCGCTACCCGCGCGTGCCGGCATCGGCGCCGAGATCAAGAAGGACATGGTCGCCTTGCCCTGGGGCAAGGGCGAGATGCGTCGTCAGTCGTCGCTGCCGCAGACCGCCGGCCGCGCCGCGCCGCGCGTGGCGATCCTGGCTTTCGGCACGCTGCTGCACCCGGCGCTGAAGGCGGCCGAGGCGCTGGACGCGAGCGTCGCCAACATGCGCTTCGTGAAGCCGCTGGACGTCCAGCTCGTCAAGGAACTGGCCCGCACGCACGATGCCCTGGTGACCGTCGAGGACGGTTGCGTCATGGGCGGCGCCGGCAGCGCGGTGCTGGAAGCGCTGCAGGCGGAAGGCCTGGCGGTGCCGGTGCTGCAGCTGGGTCTGCCCGACGAGTACGTGGAGCACGGCGAGCCCGGCAAGCTGATGGCCCAGTGCGGCCTGGACGCGGCGGGCATCGAGCAGTCGATCCGCGCGCGCTTCCTGTCGGTGCCGGCAGCCGCGCCGGTGCTGCGGTCCGTCGCCAATCAGTGATCCGCCGCTGAGGCGGCCCGGTCCTTCGAGTGGACCGGCTGACCATGTCGAACCCATCCCCCTGAACGCGCTGGCCTCGCGGTCAGCGCCGTTGTCGTTTGGCGCCGTCCGCGGCCTGCGCGGCGATGGCGGGCGCGAGGGCGCGCTTCACCGCGTCGATGAAGTCCTGCGCCAGCGCGTGGCCGGGACGGTGCAGCGCCCACAGGGCCTGGATGCGGAAGGGCACCGACACCGACAGCGGTCGGATATGCAGTCCCGGTCCGGCGCAGGCGCGCGCCGTCAACGGATTCACGAGCGCGATCCCCAGGTTCTCCTGGACCAGCGCGCACACGGCGATCGCGCTGTGCGTCTCCAGTTGCAGCCGACGCTGGACGCCGGCGGCCGCGAAGATCGCGTCGAACTGGCGGCGATAGGGATCCTCCGACGACAGGCTGACGAAGCGCTCGCCGTCGAAGTCCCGCGGCGTCAGCACCGCGCGTTCGAGCAGGCGATGGTCCGCCGGCAGCACGCAGACCTCGTCGAGTTCCGCCAGCGTCTCGCTGCGCGTGCCAGGCACGGTCGCTGAGACCTCGCTCAGGCCGATGTCGAAGCGCTGCGCCGCCATCCATTCCTCGAGCAGCGGGGATTCCTGCGGCGTCAGCGTCAAGCCGGCCTGCGGATGGCGGCCCGCCCAGTCGGCGCTCGCGGCGGGCAGCAGCGCATGCGCCAGCGCCGGGAGCGTCAGCACCTGCAGCCGTTCGTCCTCGGCCCGTCCCAGCGCCTGCGCGCGCGCGACCACCTGGTCCAGGCCCTGATAGGCGCGCTGGACCTCGTCGAACAGCGCCATCGCCCGCGCGGTGGGCCGCAGTCGGCCGGGCGCGCGGTCGAAGAGGACGTAACCCAGCAGCGACTCCATGCGCGCCAGGTCGCGGCTCACCGTGGGTTGGGAGGTGAAGAGCAGTTGCGCCGCGCCCGTGACGCTGCCGGCGGTCATGACGGCGCGGAAGACCTCGATATGACGGTGCGTGATCGGGAGGGGCATCGGCCCAGCATATCAGTCCATATCAGCAATGAATCCACCAAGGAAAACAAAGCATTTGATTGAATGATCCGAGGCGACGATGCTTGCGGCAGTCTGAATACATCCCCCAAAGGAACGCCGAGATGCCGCAAGTCCTCACCCCCGCCCGCCAACAACAGCTGCGCGCGCTCGCCGTCCGCCATGGCACGCCGCTTTGGGTGTACGACGCGGCGGTCATCCGTGAGCGCATCGCCGCGCTGAAGGGCTTCGACACCGTCCGCTTCGCCCAGAAGGCCTGCTCCAACACCCACATCCTGCGGCTGATGCGGGAGCAGGGCGTGAAGGTGGATTCGGTGTCGCGCGGCGAGGTGCTGCGCGCGCTGGCCGCCGGCTACACCGTGGGCACCGGCGCGGACGCGGTCCACTCGGACATCGTGTTCACCGCCGACCTGCTGGATCGCGAGACGCTCGCGACCGTCGTGGCGCATCGCGTCCCGGTCAATGCCGGCTCGATCGACATGCTGGAGCAGCTCGGCGAAGTCTCGCCCGGTCACCCGGTGTGGCTGCGCCTGAATCCGGGCTTCGGCCATGGTCACAGCAACAAGACGAATACTGGCGGCGAGCACAGCAAGCACGGCATCTGGCATGAGCAACTGGGCGAGGCACTGGCCGTCATCGCGCGGCGCGGGCTCACGCTGATCGGCCTGCACATGCACATCGGCTCCGGGGTGGATTACGCGCATCTGGGTCGCGTGTGCGGCGCCATGGTCGAGCTGGTGCGGGTCGTCCAGGGCGCCGGCCAGGACCTGCAGGCGATCTCCGCCGGAGGCGGGCTTTCCATCCCCTATCAGGCGGGTGGCGAGCCGATCGATACCGCCCATTACTTCAGCCTTTGGGATGCCGCCCGCAAGGAAGCCGAAAGCGTCATCGGCCATCGCCTGGCGCTCGAACTGGAACCGGGCCGCTACCTGGTCGCCGAATCGGGGGTGCTGCTCGCCGAAGTGCGCGCCGTGAAGACCCAGGGCCGCCAGCACTTCCTGCTGGTGGATGCCGGCTTCAATGAACTGATGCGCCCGGCGATGTATGGCAGCTACCACGCGATGAGCCTGCTTGCCGCCGACGGTCAGGACCGGCCGGTGCGGCCGACGGTCGTCGCCGGACCGCTGTGCGAGTCGGGTGACGTCTTCACCCAGGCCGAGGGCGGGGTGGTGCTGGCGCGGGAATTGCCGCAAGCGCAGGTCGGCGACCTGCTGGTCATCCACGACACCGGCGCGTACGGCGCGTCGATGTCCAGCAACTACAACAGCCGGCCGCTGATCGCCGAGGTGCTGGTGGACGGGGACTCCGACCGCCTGATCCGCCGCCGCCAGACGGTGGAGGAACTGCTGGCGCTCGAGGCGCTGTGAGCCGTTCGGTCGATCGGATCGGCAGACGCGGCCACTGCCGCGTGACTGCCGTATGACGCTTTTGCTATCGCACAAAGCTGTTTTGATAGTTTGGCTCAATAGGGATTGGCAATAGGCTGCATTGGGGAATTCAACCCCGTCGATAGCAGCGGCCCCCTATCATTCCGTCCATCCCATCAACCCTGACTCGAGAGACCAAGCAATGTCCCTGATCAACACCCAAGTCCAACCCTTCAAGGCCCAAGCGTTCCACAACGGCAAGTTCATCGAGGTCACGGAAGAGTCGCTCAAGGGCAAGTGGTCCGTGCTGATCTTCATGCCGGCCGCCTTCACCTTCAACTGCCCGACCGAAGTCGAAGACGCCGCCGACAACTATGGCGAGTTCCAGAAGCTGGGCGCCGAGGTCTACATCGTCACCACCGACACGCACTTCTCGCACAAGGTGTGGCACGAGACCTCGCCGGCCGTCGGCAAGGCCAAGTTCCCGCTGGTCGGCGACCCGACCCACGCGCTGACCAACGCCTTCGGCGTGCACATCCCGGAAGAAGGCCTGGCGCTGCGCGGCACCTTCGTGATCAACCCGGAAGGCGTGATCAAGACGCTGGAAGTGCATGACAACGCCATCGCCCGCGACGTCAAGGAGACCCTGCGCAAGCTCAAGGCTGCCCAGTACGTCGCCAAGAACCCGGGCCAGGTCTGCCCGGCCAAGTGGAACGAAGGCGACAAGACCATCGCCCCGTCGCTGGACCTGGTCGGCAAGATCTGAGGATCTCGCCCACAGGGGTGAAGCGTCCTTCCAAGGAAGGACCTTCCCCCGACCGGTGACCCGGATGAGGACTGTCCTCTCCCCCTCACTGCAGAAGCGTCGCTCGTGGACCCCGTCGGTCCGCGGGACGGCGTTCGGCCGCCCCTTCAACCTGCAAGGGGGGCCAGTTCTCGAAGTCGCTTGAAGCAATTTGAAAGGAAGCAACGATGTTGGACGACAACCTGAAGGCGCAGCTCAAGGCCTACCTGGAGCGGGTGACGCTGCCGTTCGAGATCGAAGCCTCCTTGAGCGACTCCGCGAGCTCCGCCGAGCTGAAGCAACTGCTTCAGGACATCGCCGCGATGTCCGACAAGATCACGCTTCGCCTGGACGGCAACGATGCGCGCAAGCCCTCGTTCAGCCTCAAGCGCACGGGCACCGAGCAGAGCCTGCGCTTCGCCGGTATCCCGCTGGGCCATGAGTTCACCTCGCTGGTGCTGGCGCTGCTGTGGACCGGCGGCCACCCGCCAAAGGTCGAGCAGTCCGTGATCGATCAGATCCAGGGCTTGGACGGCGACTACGCCTTCGAGGTCTACATGTCCCTGACCTGCCACAACTGCCCGGACGTCGTGCAGGCGCTGTCGCTGATGTCGGTGCTGAATCCGCGCATCAAGACGGTGATCGTCGACGGCGCGCTGTTCCAGGACGAGGTCAACGCCCGCGAGATCATGGCTGTCCCGACGGTCTACCTGAACGGCCAGGAATTCGGCTCGGGCCGCATGACGGTCGAGGAGATCGCCGCGAAGCTGGACACCGGCGCGGCGGCCAAGGACGCCGCCAAGCTGTCGGCCAAGGACCCGTACGACGTGCTGATCGTCGGCGGCGGCCCGGCCGTGCCGCGGCGGCGGTGTACGCCGCCCGCAAGGGCATCCGTACCGGTATCGCGGCCGAGCGCTTCGGCGGCCAGGTCAACGACACGCTGGCGATCGAAAACTACATCTCCGTGCTGTCGACCGACGGCCCGAAGTTCTCGATGGCGCTGGAGTCGCACGTCAAGGATTACGGCGTCGACGTGATGAACCTGCAGCGCGCCGACAAGCTGGTGCCGGCGACGACGCCGGGCGGCCTGGTCGAGGTGCAGCTGGCCAATGGCGGGTCGCTCAAGAGCAGGACGGTCATCATTTCCACGGGCGCCCGCTGGCGCAATGTCAACGTGCCCGGCGAGCAGGAATACAAGAACAAGGGCGTGGCCTACTGCCCGCACTGTGACGGTCCGCTGTTCAAGGGCAAGCGGGTGGCGGTGATCGGCGGCGGCAACTCCGGCGTCGAGGCGGCGATCGACCTGGCCGGCATCGTGTCCCACGTGACGCTGCTGGAATTCGGCGACGCGCTGCGCGCCGATGCGGTGCTGGTCAAGAAGCTGGAAAGCCTGCCCAACGTGGTGATCCTGACGCAGGCGCAGACGACCGAGTTCACCGGCACGGCCGGCAAGCTGGACGGACTGAACTACACCGACCGCGCCACCGGCGAGGCCCGGCGGATCGAGCTGGAAGGCGTGTTCGTGCAGATCGGCCTGGTGCCCAACACCGAGTGGCTGCGCGGCACGGTGGAGCTGTCCAAGCACGGCGAGATCATCGTCGACGCCAAGGGCCAGACCTCGGTGCCGGGCGTGTTCGCGGCGGGTGATGCGACGACGGTGCCGTACAAGCAGATCATCATCGCCGCCGGCGACGGCGCGAAGGCCGCGCTCAGCGCGTTCGACCATCTGATCCGCAACTGACGAGCGACCCGCTGTCCCTCTGCTGACGCCCCTGACGGGGCGTCAGTCGTTTGGGGGGTGAGCCAGCCAGTAACCGTGGCCTAGCGCCGACTCCGCCACAGACTCTCCGCGCTGTAGACCGCGAGCGCCGACCAGATCAGCACGAAGCCCACGAGCCGCGCGCCCGCGAGCGCTCGTGATAGAGCCACACGCCCAGCAGGAACTGGATCGTCGGCGACAGGTATTGCACCAGTCCGAGGGTCGTCAGCGTGATGCGCCGCGCGCCGGCGGCGAACAGCAGCAGCGGGATGGCGGTGAGCGGTCCGGCCAGCAGCAGCCAGGCCGCCTGGCCGGCATCGCCACTCGCAAAGGCGGTGCTGCCCTGCACCGTCCAGTAGATCAGCGCCCCGGCGGCGAAGGGCGACAGGATCAGCGTCTCCAGCGTCAGCCCCTCCAGCGCGCCCAGCTGCGCCGTCTTGCGCATCAGCCCGTAGAAACCGAAGCTCAGCGCGAGCACCAGCGCAATCCACGGCAGCCGCCCTGCGGTCACCGTCAGCCAGACCACGCCGGCCGCGGCCAGGCCGATCGCCAGCCATTGCACCGGCCGCAGCCGCTCGCGCAGGAACACGAATCCCAACATCACGTTGACCAGCGGGTTGATGAAGTAGCCCAGGCTGGCCTCGACCACATGGCCGTGCTGCACCGCCCACACGTACACCAGCCAGTTGCTCGACAGCAGCAGCGCCGACAGCGCGCAGGTCGCGAGCAGCCGCGGCGACCGCAGCACCGGTCCCAGCCAGGCCCAGCGCCGCAG
>NZ_VOSR01000247.1:0-4012 GCF_007997345.1 Mitsuaria sp. TWR114 | reverse complement strand
GCCGCGGCGCTGCGCGCTGACGCTCCTCCGCATTGACCTGGTGCTCGACCCGGTCCAGCGGCCGCAGCTGCCGGATGCGTTCGTCCCGCGCCTCCTCCAGGCAGCCAGTCACGACGAAGCGCTGGTTGCACTCCTTCACCCGGGACTGGTAGGCCTGCTCGATCCGGGCGCGCGCAGCATCGATCTCGGCACGGGTCATGTCCGCGGCCTGGGCGGCCGGGGACACGGCACACAACAAGATCAGCGAGATCAGCGCATTCAGCGCGATCGGCGCCCTGGACGCGGCGGCGAGAACGAAGCGGAAAGTCATGAGCGCGATCATCGCATCCGCCGGCGCCCCCGCCGGCGAAGCCGCCGCCCGTGACTTCCCTACATCCCCGGTCGGCGGGGCGAGAGCAGCCCGCGGACGCGCGCTCAGGTCAGGCGCGTGTCGACCTCGCGCCGCTCGAGTTCGAGGTACTCCTTGGACTGCATCTCCTGCAGCCGCGACACGGTGCGCGGGAACTCGTGCGCGAGCGGGCCTTCGGTGTAGAGCTGCTCGGCCGGCACCGCCGCCGAGATGATCAGCTTCACGCGGCGGTCGTACAGGACGTCCACCAGCAGCGTGAAGCGGCGCGCCTCGCTGGCCAGCCGCGGCGGCATGGCCGGCACGTTGGACAGGATCAGCGTGTGGAACTGCGTCGCCAGCTCCAGGTAGTCGTTCTGCGAGCGGGGGCCGCCGCAGAGCTCGGCGAAGTCGAACCAGACGACGCCGCCGGCGCGGCGCCGGGAGCGGATCTCGCGGTGCTCGATGTGCAGCACGGGATCCTCGTCGCGCGCCTCGGCCAGCGACTCGAAGGCGGCCGTCAGCGCGCCTTCGGTGTCGGCGTTCAGCGGCGTGTGATAGAGCTCGACATGCTCCAGCGAGCGCTGCCGGTAGTCGGTGCCGTTGTCGACATTGATGACTTCCAGGTGGGTCTTGAGCAGCTCGATCGCCGGCAGGATGCGGTCGCGATGCAGGCCGTTGGGATAAAGGCCGTCGGGATGGAAGTTGGACGTCGTCACGATGGACACGCGGTTCTTGAACAGCGCATCCAGCAGGCGGTACAGGATCATCGCGTCGGTGACGTCGGCGACATGGAACTCGTCGAAGCAGATCAGCCGGAAGCGCCGCGCGATGCGCTTGCCCAGCTCGTCCAGCGGATCCTGGATGCCCTTGAGTTCCTGCAGCTCACGGTGGACCTCGCGCATGAACTCGTGGAAGTGCAGCCGCGTCTTGCGCGTCAGCGGCACCGCCTGGAAGAAGCAGTCCATCAGGAAGCTCTTGCCGCGGCCGACACCGCCGAACATGTAGACCCCGCGCGGCAGCGGCGGGCGCACCAGCAGCTTGGTCACCGCGTTGGAGCGCCGCGCCTTGTAGGCGGCCCATTCGTCCTGGCAGCGCTGCAACGCGGCCACGGCGCGCAGCTGGGCCGGGTCGGCGGTGTAGCCGCGTTCGGCCAGGGTCTGGTGGTAGAGCTCGGTGACGGTGGTCATGCGGCGGAGTTCAGGTCACGGGATCGGGATCGCGATCGGGCATTCGGGCGGAGGGCCCGCGCACGTCGGCGCAAGAAAAAAGGGGCGACTCGCGCCGCCCCTCTCCTGCGCGTCCGTGGCGCTTCGAGCCTGGGCTCAGAAGTTCAGCGTGCGCTTGTCCACGGCCAGGGCCGCTTCCTTGGTCGCTTCGCTCAGCGACGGGTGGGCGTGGCAGATGCGGGCGATGTCCTCGGCCGAGGCCTTGAACTCCATCGCCACCACGGCTTCGGAGATCAGCTCCGAGGCCATCGGGCCGATGATGTGCACGCCCAGGATCTCGTCGGTCTTGGCGTCGGCCAGGAACTTGACGAAGCCGGTCGTGTCGCCCAGCGCGCGCGCGCGGCCGTTGGCCAGGAACGGGAACTGGCCCGCCTTGTAGGCCACGCCGTCCGCCTTGAGCTGCTGCTCGGTGCGGCCGACCCACGCGATCTCGGGGCTGGTGTAGATCACCCACGGGATGGTGTTGAAGTTGACGTGACCGTGCTGGCCGGCGATGCGCTCGGCGACCGCGACGCCCTCTTCTTCCGCCTTGTGCGCCAGCATCGGGCCGCGCACGACGTCACCGATCGCCCAGACATTGGGCAGGTTGGTCTTGCACTCGTCGTCCACGACCACCGCGCCACGCTCGTCGAGCTTCAGGCCGACGGCTTCCGGGTTCAGGCCGATGGTGTTGGCGACGCGGCCGATCGAGACGATCAGCTTGTCGACCGCCAGCGTCTGCTCGGCACCCTTGGCGTCCGTGTACTTCACCGTCACGCCGGACTTGCCGTTCTCGACGGAGGTGATCTTTACGCCCAGCTCGATGTTCAGGCCCTGCTTCTTGAAGACCTTGGCGGCTTCCTTGGCGACGGACTCGTCGGCGGCGCCCAGGAAGGCGGGCAGCGCTTCCAGGATCGTCACGTCCGCGCCCAGGCGGCGCCACACCGAGCCCATTTCCAGGCCGATGACGCCGGAGCCGATCACGCCCAGCTTCTTGGGCACGGCCGGGATGCGCAGCGCGCCGTCGTTGGACAGGATGTTGGTCTCGTCGAACGGGGCACCCGGCAGCTGGCGGGCGTTGGAGCCGGTGGCGACGATCACGTGCTTGGCCGTGATGGTCTCCTCGGCGGCGCCGGCGACCTTGATCTCGTAGGCGCCGTCCTTGGCGGCCACGAACGAGCCGCGGCCGTGGAAGAACGTGACCTTGTTCTTCTTGAACAGGTAGAGGATGCCGTCGTTGTTCTGCTTCACGACGGCGTCCTTGCGGCCGATCATCTTGGCGATGTCGATCTTCAGGTCAGCCATCGAGATGCCGTGGTCGGCGAAGCCGTGGCCGGCGTGCTCGAAGTGCTCGCTGGACTGCAGCAGCGCCTTGGACGGGATGCAGCCGACGTTGGTGCAGGTGCCGCCGGGAGCGGGACCGCCCTTGTCGTTCTTCCACTCGTCGATGCAGGCCGCGTTGAAGCCCAGTTGCGCCGCGCGGATCGCCGCGATGTAGCCGCCGGGGCCGCCGCCGATGACGACGACGTCGAATTGCTTGCTCATGTCGTGGTCGTCCTCGGATTACAGATCGAACAGCAGACGGGCCGGATCTTCCAGCGCATCCTTCATCGCCACCAGGCCCAGCACGGCTTCGCGGCCGTCGATGATGCGGTGGTCGTAGGACATCGCCAGGTAGTTGATCGGGCGGATCACGATCTGGCCGTTCTCGACGACGGCGCGGTCCTTGGTCGCGTGCACGCCCAGGATGGCCGACTGCGGCGGGTTGATGATCGGGGTCGACAGCATCGAGCCGAAGGTGCCGCCGTTGGAGATCGAGAAGGTGCCGCCGGTCATCTCTTCGATGCCGAGCTTGCCTTCCTGGGCCTTCTTGCCGAACTCGGCGATCTTCTTCTCGATGTCGGCGAAGCTCATCTGGTCCGCATTGCGCAGGATGGGCACGACCAGGCCGCGCGGCGAGCCGACGGCGATGCCGATGTCGAAGTAGCCGTGGTAGACGATGTCATTGCCGTCGACCGAGGCGTTCAGCACCGGGTACTTCTTCAGCGCGTGGACCGCGGCCTTGACGAAGAAGCTCATGAAGCCCAGCTTCGTGCCGTGCTCCTTGGTGAAGCTGTCCTGGAACTTCTTGCGCAGCTCCATCACCGGGGCCATGTTCACTTCGTTGAACGTGGTCAGGATGGCGTTGGTCGATTGCGACTGCAGCAGGCGCTCGGCGATGCGGGCGCGCAGGCGGCTCATCGGCACGCGCTGTTCCGGGCGGTCGCCCAGGTTGACGGCGGCCGGGGCGGCCACGGCCGGCAGCGGCTTGGCGGCGGGAGCGGTCGGGGCCTGCACCGGAGCGGGGATCGCGGCCGGCTTGGCGCCGCCTTCGATCGCGCCCAGCACGTCGCCCTTGGTCACGCGGCCATCCTTGCCGGTGCCGGCGACCGAGCCGGCGGCCAGGTTGTTGTCGGCCATCAGCTTGGCGGCAGCCGGC
>NZ_VOSR01000246.1:0-715 GCF_007997345.1 Mitsuaria sp. TWR114 | reverse complement strand
GCCGGGCATGGACGGCTTCGAGTTCGTCGCCCGCATCCGCGGCGACGCGGCGCTGCGCCACATCCCGGCGGTGCTGGTGACCTCGCGCAACGCGCCCGAGGACCTGGCCCGTGGCAAGGCGGTGGGCGCCGACGGCTACATCGTCAAGGGCGAGTTCGCGCAGAACGAGTTCCTGGCGCAGGTCGCGCAGCTGATGGCGCGCTCGGCCGGCACGGTCGACGACGACGCGGCCGTCGAGGAGCCCGCCGCATGAGCGCATCGGGAGGCGTTGGCGGCGGTGGCGGCATCGGCGGACTGGGCGGCGCAGCGCCGCCGGCCGGCGCCGGACCGGCCAGGCCGCTGCGGGTGCTGGTCGTGGAGGACTCGATCACGGTGCTGGCGCACATCCGCGAGGTGCTCGCCGCGCACGGCGACATCGAGGTCGTCGGCGAGGCCCACGACGGCGCGCAGGCCGTGGCGCTGTGCCAGCGGCTGCGGCCGGACGTCGTGTCGATGGACATGATGCTGCCCGGCATGGACGGCCAGGCGGCGACCGAGGCCATCATGGCCCACTGCCCGACGCCCATCCTCATCGTCTCGTCGTCGACCAATCGCGGCGAGCTGCTGCGCACCTACGAGGCGCTGGCCGCCGGCGCCGTCGAAGTGCTGGAGAAGCCGGACGCGAACGCGCCCGCGGGCGAGTGGGAGCGACGCTACGTGACGCTGCTGCGGCTGG
>NZ_VOSR01000245.1:0-663 GCF_007997345.1 Mitsuaria sp. TWR114 | reverse complement strand
CAACAGCTGCCCGGGCTGGACGATGCTGGACAACAACCCGGCCACGATCGACATCGTCGCGGACGGCACGCGGCTCTACCAGCTGCACAACACCGGCGCGATCTGGCGCTCCACCGGCGCGGCCTGCTCCGGCAACAGCTGCCCCGGCTGGACCCAGCTGGACAACAACCCGCATGCCAAGGCGCTGGCCGCGGCGGGCGGCCAGCTGTACCAGCGGCATGACACCGGCGCGATCTGGCGTTCGACCGGCGTGGCCTGCACCGGCAACAGCTGCCCCGGCTGGACGATGCTGGACAACAACCCGGCGGCGCGCGAGATCGCGGCCAATGTCGGCGGGCTGTTCCAGCGCCATGCGGACGGCAAGATCTGGCGCTTCACCGGCCAGGTGTGTTCCGGCAACAGCTGCCCGGGCTGGACGATGCTCGACAACAACGGCGCGACCGTGCAGATCGAGGCGGCCACCAGCGGGCTCTACCAGCGCCATGGCAATGGCCGCATCTGGCGCTCGACGGGCGCGGCCTGCTCCGGCAACAGCTGCCCGGGCTGGGTGATGCTGGACAACAATCCGGCGACCAGCACCATCGTGACGGCCCAGCCATGAGGGCCCGGTCACCGCGTCTGTCGCGCCTGCGCATGCCGGCGTGCATCGCCGCCGCCCTGATG
>NZ_VOSR01000244.1:0-4654 GCF_007997345.1 Mitsuaria sp. TWR114 | reverse complement strand
GCAACTGCAGGTCGATGCCGGGATGCCGCAGGCGGAAGTCGGACATGCGCGGGACCAGCCACTTCACCGTGAAGGCATTGGTCGCCGAGATCACCACCTGCGGCCGGCGGCGAGGTTGGGGCAGGCGCTCAAGCGCCGACTGGATCGCGTCGAAGCCGTCGCGCAGCACGGGATAGAGCTGGGCGCCGGCTTCGGTCAGGGTGACGCGGCGCACCTGGCGCTCGAAGAGCACGACGCCGGATTGCTCCTCCAGTCCTCGGATCTGATGGCTGATCGCCGTCGGCGTCACGGCGAGTTCCTCGGCGGCGGCCTTGAAGCTGCCCAGGCGCGCGGCCGCCTCGAAGGCGCGCAGCGCGGACAGTGGAAGCGATCGACGATCCATCGGATGGTGTTGATGAATGAGTTCTGCTCATCTTACGGCTGACAATTGAACCTTTGTCGCCAGTTGGTCGCATCCCTATCGTTCACCCCGAGGTCGGCGCTTTCGTCGGCTTCGATGAATGAAAGGAATGCAATCATGCTGGAACGCCTCATCACCCATCCCGATCCTTATGAGCCCTATCTGCTGTCGCAAGGCATCAAGGCGGGCGGACTGCTCTTCATCTCCGGTCAGGCCGGCGCCGGGGAGGACGGCCGCATCGTGGCGGGCGGTTTCCTGGCCCAGGGGCGCCAGGCCTTCGCGAACCTGCGTCGCGCGCTGGAAGCCGGCGGCGCCGGGCTGAAGGACGTCATCAAGGTCACCATCTTCGTGACCGACATGGGCCACTTCGACGATGTGGTGGCCCTGCGGCGCGAGTTTTTCTCGATGCCGTACCCGGCGGACACCATCGCCGAGATCAAGGCGCTCTACACGCCGGACGCGATGATCGAGATCGAGGCGATCGCCGAAGTGCCCGATGCGCAGGGGCGCTGACATGAAGGCGTCCAACCTGTTCGAGCCCGTTGACCTGGGGCCGCTGCGACTTGCGAATCGATGGGTCGTGGCGCCGATGACGCGCGTCAGCGCAACCATCGACGGCCAGGCGACGCCGCGCATGGCGCGGTATTACGCCGACTTCGCGGCGGGCGGCTTTGGGCTGGTCATCACGGAAGGGATCTATACCGACCGCGCGTACTCGCAGGGATATCTCTTCCAGCCGGGGCTGGCCGCCGACGCACAACGCGACGCTTGGCGACCGGTGGTGGCGGGCGTCCATGCCGCGGGCGGACGCATCGTGGCGCAGCTGATGCACGCGGGCGCGATCTCCCAGGGCAACGCGCACCGGGCCGTGGCGAAGGGCCCGTCGGCCGTGCAGCTGGCGGGCGTCCAGATGTCTTTCTATAGAGGGGAGGGGCCGTATCGCATGCCCGAAGCCATGACGCTCGCGGAGATCACCGCGGCGATCGACGGGTTCGCCGCGGCGGCGTTGCGGGCCAGGGAGGCTGGGTTCGACGGGGTGGAGCTGCACGGCGCCAATGGGTATCTACTGGACCAGTTCCTCACCGAGCACACCAATCGGCGCGAGGACGGCTATGGCGGCGCCTTGGTTCAGCGACTGCGGTTGGGCGTCGAAGTGATCACCGCCGTGCGGGAGGCGGTGGGCGCGGGGTTCCCGGTCGGCTATCGGGTGTCGCAGGGCAAGGTCAACGACTTCGGCCACAAGTGGCGCGGCGCCGAGGCCGACGCAGCACTGGTGTTCAGGGCTCTGTCGGCGGCACCGATCGACTACCTGCACACGACCGAGTTCGAGGCCTGGCAGCCGGCCTTCGGAGAAGGTCCGAGCCTCGCGGCACTGGCGCGGCGGTACGGGTCGGTGCCGGTGATCGCGAATGGATCGCTGCATGATCCGGCCCGCGCCGCGGGGATGGTGGCGCGCGGGGAGGCGGACCTCATCGCCCTGGGACGGGGCGCGCTGAGTAATGCCGACTGGCCGCGGCGGGTTCGGGACGGGCTGCCGCTGGAGGAGTTCGACCGGGCGTTGCTTTCGCCGCTGGCCGATCTGGCGAACGCCGACCGGAGGCGCGCCCGGACCGCACGAGCCTGAGATCGCTCGCAAGACCCCGCCTGCGGGAAGGGTTATTGGCGCTGTCATTGAGAATCCGGCGGCGCGGGATGCCAAGGCCCGCCCGGGCCGGCCGCCCGGCCGCTGGACATCTGGCCTCTAGCGCAAACCGCCGTTCCGCGCCTGGCCTGGAACGGCCCCCTCGACGCCAGTCGGGGGTAACCCGAGCAAGCTCCTTCTTAATTGAGTAAAATGCTCGGACATTGCAGGGGGAAACCCTGCTTCGTGAGTCGACCCGGCGTCAGCCGAGCCGCCGCCTCCATGTCCTGAAGCCCGACACGGGCGCCAAGGAGAAGTTCGATGCGTCTCACCACCAAAGGTCGTTTTGCCGTCACCGCGATGATCGATCTGGCCCTGCGCGAAAACAGCGGCCCCGTCGCGCTGGCGGCAATCAGCCAACGCCAGCAGATCTCGCTGTCCTACCTGGAGCAGCTGTTCGGCAAGCTCCGCCGCCATCAGCTCGTCGAGTCCACCCGCGGCCCCGGCGGCGGCTATTCGCTCGGCCGCCGTTCCGATGAGATCACCGTCGCCGACATCATCGTCGCCGTCGACGAGCCCATCGACGCCACCGGCTGCGGCGGCAAGGAAAACTGCATGGGCGACGACAACGGCCGCTGCATCACGCACGACCTGTGGACGGCGCTCAACAACAAGATGATCGAGTTCCTGGACTCCGTGACGCTGCGCAAGCTCGTTGACGACCAGCTCGCCAAGGGCGTCACCGTCGAGGAAGCGCCCGTCAAGCGCGCCATCTCCAGCACCCCCGTCGTCAAGCCCATCCGCATCACCGCGCCGAATTCCGTCTTCGCGCTCGGCAATGCGATGAGCAAGTGATCCCGGCCCTCCGCTCCGCTCCGGTCCGCGTCAACCCGATTCAGTAGTCGACAAGAAGAACGTTCCCATGGACATGACCCCGCACTTCCCCATCTACATGGACTACGGCGCCACCACGCCGGTGGACCCGCGCGTCGTCGACGCGATGATCCCGTGGCTGCGCGAGCATTTCGGCAATCCGGCGTCGCGCAGCCATGCCTGGGGGTGGGAAGCGGAAGAAGCCGTGGAGAAGGCCCGCGGCGAGGTCGCCAAGCTGATCAACGCCGATCCGCGCGAGATCGTCTGGACCTCCGGCGCGACCGAGTCCAACAACCTCGCCATCAAGGGCGCGGCCAACTTCTACCAGTCCCGCGGCAAGCACCTGATCACCGTCAAGACCGAGCACAAGGCCGTGCTCGACACGACGCGCGAACTGGAGCGCCAGGGCTTCGAGGTGACCTACCTCGACGTCAAGGAAGACGGCCTGATCGACTTCGACGTGCTCAAGGCGGCGATCCGCCCCGACACCATCCTGATCTCGGTGATGTTCGTGAACAACGAGATCGGCGTGATCCAGGACATCCCCGCCATCGGCGCGCTGTGCCGCGAGAAGGGCATCATCTTCCACGTCGACGCCGCGCAGGCCACCGGCAAGGTCGAGATCGACCTGGCGACGCTGCCCGTCGACCTGATGAGCCTGGCCTCGCACAAGAGCTACGGCCCCAAGGGCATCGGCGCGCTGTACGTGCGCCGCAAGCCGCGCGTGCGTCTGGAAGCGCAGATGCACGGCGGCGGCCACGAGCGTGGCTTGCGCTCGGGCACGCTCCCCACGCACCAGATCGTCGGCATGGGCGAGGCCTTCCGCATCGCCCGCGAGGAGATGGCCACCGAGCTGCCCCGCATCAAGGCGCTGCAGCAGCGCCTGCTGGATGGCCTGAAGGACATCGAGCAGGTCTTCATCAACGGCGACCTCGAGCGCCGCGTGCCCCACAACGTCAACGCCTCGTTCAACTACGTCGAGGGCGAGTCGCTGATCATGGGCATCAAGGGCATCGCCGTGTCCTCGGGCTCGGCCTGCACGTCCGCCAGCCTGGAGCCCAGCTACGTGCTGCGCGCGCTGGGCCGCAGCGACGAGCTGGCGCATTCCTCGCTGCGCATGACGATCGGCCGCTTCACGACCGAGGAAGAGATCGATTACGCCGTCTCGCTGCTGAAGGACCGCGTCGCCAAGCTGCGCGAGCTGTCCCCGCTGTGGGACATGTACAAGGAAGGCATCGATCTGAGCACCATCCAGTGGGCCGCTCATTGATCTGATCCGCAGGACACCCGAACAACGACGTTGGAGAACAGTCATGGCATACAGCGACAAGGTCATCGACCACTATGAGAACCCCCGCAACGTGGGCGGTTTCGACAAGGGCGACGAATCGGTGGGCACCGGCATGGTCGGCGCGCGGCCTGCGGCGACGTGATGAAGCTGCAGATCAAGGTGAACCCGGCCACCGGCCTGATCGAGGACGCCAAGTTCAAGACCTACGGCTGCGGCTCCGCGATCGCGTCGAGCTCGCTGGTCACCGAGTGGGTCAAGGGCAAGACGCTGGACGAGGCGCTGTCCATCAAGAACAACCAGATCGCGGAAGAACTGGCGCTGCCGCCGGTGAAGATCCACTGCTCGATCCTGGCCGAGGACGCCATCAAGGCCGCCGTGGACGACTACCGCGCCAAGCACGGCCAGACCGCCGACGCCGCGACCGCCACCGCCTGAGGTCCGCGCGATGTCCGTCACCCTGACCGAAGCC
>NZ_VOSR01000243.1:0-7931 GCF_007997345.1 Mitsuaria sp. TWR114 | reverse complement strand
GGCATGGGCGCGATTGTCGCGGCGCGCCGGTCATGCGGTCGCGCTCACGGCATGTCGGAGAGATCGCCGAGATGCCGCCGCTTGATCGACTCCACCGTGCCGTCGCGCAGCATCTCGTCCATGGCGTGGCGCATGCGGTCGCGGTCCTGCTGCGGCACGCGCTGGCGGGAGAGCGCCAGCGCGCCGATGCTGCGTTCGTGGGGCGCGTAGGACATCGCCACGAAGGACGCGAACGAAGGATCGGCCCGCCGGGCGCTCGCCAGGCTGTGGGCGCCCAGCACGACGGCATCGCCCCGGCCGGCCTTGAAGATGCGCACCGCGGTGGGCTGGTCGGGGGCGTCGTCGATGCGGCCCTGGGTGCGCAGCGTCGCGATCCAAGACTCCAGCGTCGGCGTGAAGGCATAACCGCGCACGACGATCAGGCGCCGCTTCGAATCGGCGAGGAAGGCCGCCGGCGTCGTGAGCGCGCCCGCCAGCGCCGGCCGCAGGACCACGTACTGCCGGGATTCGATGTAGGGGATGAACTCGACGAGCAGTTCGCGCTCAGGCGTCATCAGCGCGGAGACCGTCATGTCCATCTGGCCGGCGCCGATCTGCGCCCAGATGCGCACGCGGGATTCGGTACGCGCCACCAGCTTGCAGCCGCTGCGGCGGGCCAGTTCGTCGATGACGTCCTTGTCGATGCCGGTCCAGCGGCCCTGGGCGTCGCGGTAGTAGAGGGCGCTGTACTCGTACAGGCCCACCGAGTACGGCCCACAGGCGTGCGCGCTTGTCGCGACCAGACAGGCGGCCGTCGCGGCCAAGGCGGCGATCCAGGACCTCAAGATGCTTCTCCCAGGAGTCTGCGCCCCCAATTGGGACGGGAGTCTACGTCGCCCCTGGGGGAGCCGGTCGGGCGAAACCCCCATCGAAGGGGGGCCGATAATCGCGGCCATCATGCTGAAGTTCGAACTGCTCAAGACCGAGGGCCGCGCGCGACGCGGCGTCATGACGCTCAACCACGGCGTCGTGCAGACGCCCATCTTCATGCCGGTGGGCACCTACGGCACCGTCAAGGGGGTGATGCCGCGCTCGCTCGAGGAGATGGGCGCGCAGATCATCCTGGGCAACACCTTCCACCTGTGGATGCGGCCGGGCCTGGACATCATGAAGCAGTTCGGCGGCCTTCATCAGTTCGAGAGCTGGAACAAGCCCATCCTGACGGACTCGGGCGGCTTCCAGGTCTGGTCGCTGGGCGAGATGCGCAAGATCAGCGAGGAGGGCGTGAAGTTCGCGTCCCCGGTCAATGGCGACAAGCTGTTCCTCACGCCCGAGATCTCGATGCAGATCCAGACGATCCTCAACAGCGACATCGTCATGCAATTCGACGAGTGCACGCCGTATGAGACCAAGGGTCAGCTGACGACCGAGAAGGAAGCCCGTCTCTCGATGGAGATGAGCCTGCGCTGGGCCAAGCGCTGCCAGGACGAGTTCGCGCGGCTGCAGAACCCGAACGCGCTGTTCGGCATCGTGCAGGGCGGCATGTTCGAGCAGTTGCGCGACGTGTCGCTGGCCGGGCTCAAGGACCTGGACCTGCCGGGCTATGCGATCGGCGGGCTGTCGGTCGGCGAGCCCAAGGCGGACATGCTGCGCATCCTGGACCACATCGCGCACCAGCTGCCCGACAACAAGCCGCGCTACCTGATGGGCGTGGGCACGCCGGAGGACCTGGTCGAGGGCGTGCGCCAGGGCGTGGACATGTTCGACTGCGTCATGCCGACCCGCAACGCGCGCAACGGCCACCTGTTCACGCGCTTCGGCGACCTGCGGCTGCGCAATGCGCGCTACAAGGCCGATGAGAAGCCGGTGGACGAGACCTGCAGCTGCTACTGCTGCGCCAACTTCAGCCGCGCCTACCTGCATCACCTGGACCGCTGTGGCGAGATGCTGGGCCCGATGCTGACCAGCGTGCACAACCTGCACTACTACCTCAACCTGATGAAGGAAGTGCGCGAGTCGCTGGACGCCGGCGACTTCGAGGGCTTCCGCACCCGCTTCCTGGCGGATCGGGCGCGCGGGATCTGAGGACCGGTCCGATGACAGCGCCGTTGCCCCTCGCCCCGCGACTGCAGGTGGACCTTGCTGCCCGCAGCACGCTCAAGGGGCACCGTCCGGCGGTCGTCTGGCTCACCGGCTTATCTGGCGCTGGCAAGTCGACGGTTGCCGACCGGCTCGAGCAACGCCTGCATGCGCGAGGCCTGCACACCTACCTCCTCGACGGCGACTTGATGCGTGGCGGTCTCAACCGCGACCTTGGCTTCGCCGCTGCGGACCGTATCGAGAACATCCGCCGTGTCGGCGAAGTTGCGCGGCTCATGGTCGATGCAGGCCTGGTTGTGATCGTGGCGCTGATCTCGCCGTTCCGGCTGGAACGCCAGGCGGTGCGTGAGCGCTTTCCACCGGGCGCATTCTTTGAAGTGCATGTCGACGTGCCTCTGGCAGTGGCGGAACAGCGCGACCCGAAGGGTCTCTATCGCAGGGCTCGAGCAGGCCTGCTCAAGGACTTCACGGGCATCGACTCCCCATATGAGCCGCCTGTGGCGCCAGAGCTGCTTCTGCAAACCCAGATGCTTTCGCCGGACGAGGCTGCGGACGCCGTGTTCGAGCTATTGCGCGAGGCGCGCGTCTTCGCTGTATGAGCGCCTCTCATTCACCGACGAATTCTCCCAGTGCGGTGCGCAATGCGCCGAGGTGACGTTCGTAGTTCCGCCACCGACCTGACGACCGCTGGTACAGCGGCTGCCGAACCTGCCAATTGCTGGGTGTGGCGACGGTCGACCTGCTCGCGTGGAAGTCCAGGCAGGAGTCGTTCCAGCCGAGACCGGCGTGCGCTAGCGCGGCCTCAATCTGAGGACGGGGATCGGTGACTAGCGCGTCGTAGTCCACGTCGTGGATGTCTTCGCCGTAAAGGGATTGCCAGTGCGCCATCAACCGGCGGTACTGGCCGTACCAATGCGCAATGTCCTCAAGGTCCAGCGCGTATGGCATGGAGGGCCCCAAGTGGAGGAAGAACACCGACAGGCAGTTGTCCAGCGCGGCGCGGCGCGTGTGCAGGATCTTCGCGCTGGGGAACAGCTGCTTGATCAGTCCGACGAATAGAAAGTTGTCCGGCCGCTTGTCGGTGAGCAGTGCTGCACCGGGGAAGCGTAGTGCGACGCCGTTGCGGTACTCGCGGCGCATCAGTTCCGCGAGCTCCGCGGGCAGCGGTCGGTCCGGCTGTGACAGCCGCGGAAGAAAGTGGCGCTGGGCGAGCTCTGGCAGCAGGTCGATCTCTCCACCGGGGGTCGCACCCGGATGGCTGCCGAGGATCTGCTCGAGCAGCGTCGAGCCCGATCGAAACATGCCGCAGATGAAGACCGCTGGCGACGGTGCTTCGTCCACGGCCGCTGGCGCCGGCTGGCGCGACTGGCTGATCAGCGCGTCTATAAGCCGCGCATGTGCCTCGCGGTCATAGCTCAGTGGCGTGCGGCCATAGCTGTAACGCGCAGCTTGGTTGGCGGTGCCATAGACGGCGAACGCTTCATCGTACGCGCCAGCGTCATCGAGGCCTTTGCCCAACGCGTAGGCGAGGTCGGCTTGCTCCGCCGGGCGCCTCCCCGGAACGCTGAGCGCATGTCGCAGGCGATGGATCAGCGGGTCGGCGGTCGAGTCGATATGGCGCAGGTTGGCCAGACGGGACAGCGCGAGCGCGTGGCCGGGCTCGACGGTCAGCGCTTCCTCGTAGCGGCGATGGGCGGCGGCGCGTTCACCGCGCTGCTCATGCAGGTTGCCGAGGTTGACCAGTGCAGGCAAGAAGCGCGGAGCGATCGCAAGCGCTCGTTCGAGCTCCGTCATCGCCTCGTCCGGGCGGCGCAGATCCTCGGCCAGGATCACGGCGCGGTTCAGATAGATCTCTTCCGGCCCGACGGCGCCGAGCAGCCGGGCTCGGTCGTAGGACACCAGCGCGGCCTCGAAGTCGCGCTGAAGCCGCTGCAGATATGCGAGGTTGAACCAGTCGTCCGGCTCTCCAGGAGTGACGCGCAACAAGGCCTCGTAGGCGGCGATCGCTTGCGACGGGCGGCCGGCCGCCAGATGGTCGACAGCAGCGTCGCGCAAGGATGAAACGGGGTCTTGCATGGAAATGGAGGGCCGTCGGAGGGCGGGCGGCGATTCTGGCACGCGGGTCGAGGCAGCGGCCCTGGCATGATCCCGGCCATGCTCAAGTCGTTGCTCGCGCCATTGCGCTGGCTGATCCGCGTCGTCCTTGCCGTCGTCATCCTCTTCGAGGAATGGGGCTGGGAGCCGCTGCAGCGGGTGATGGCGGCCATTGGCCGGCTGCCGGTGCTGCGGCAGCTGGAAGCCGTGGTGCGACGGCTGCCGCCGTACCTGGCGCTGGTCGTGTTCCTGCTCCCGGGCCTGATGCTGCTGCCGATCAAGCTGCTGGCGCTGTGGCTCATCGGCATCGGCCGCCCGGGACTCGGGCTCGCCGTGATCGTGCTGGCGAAGGTCGTTGGCACCGCGATCGTCGCGCGGATCTTCGCGCTCACGCATCCCGCGCTGATGACCCTGCCGTGGTTCGCGCGGCTCTATGGCCGTTGGACCGTCTGGAAGGAAGCACTGCTCGCCTGGGTCCGGGCGAGCGCGGTGTGGCGATCGGCGCGGGCGCTCAAGCTCAGGATCCATCGGTTGCTGCGACGCGGGACGCACAGCGCCTGATTGACCCATCCCGACCTGATCACCCCGTCCTTGACCCCTTGCAGCCTCTCCTCAGGACGGGACCACTCAGCCCCGCGCCTCCGACGGCTGCGGCCGGCTCGCCGCCGCAACCGGGTCGAGCAGGCCCTGCACCTTGGCGCGCAGTTCCTCGACGCTCACGTCGTGCGGCAACGGCGCCCCGACCTTCACCTCCAGCCGCCGTCCCGGGCGCAAGCTCCCCAGCCGCGCGGCGGTCGATTTGCCGTTCCTCGCGAACGCGGTCTCCCACAAGCCGCTCAGGCCCACCGGGATGACCGGCACCGGGTTGGCGTCGAGCATCCGGCGGATGCCGGGCTTGAACTCCGCCAGCTGACCATCGCGGGTCAGCGCGCCCTCGGGGAAGACGCACACCAGCTCACCGTTGCGCAGGGCCGCATCCACCGCGGCCAGCGCCCGCTCGAGCGTCTCGGGTTCCTTCTTCGCCGACGCGATGGGAATGGCGTTGACCTGGCGGAACAACCACGACAGCACCGGCACGCGGAAGATGCTCGCGTCCATCACGAAGCGGATCGGCCGCGGGCAGAGCGCGCTCAGGACCAGCGCGTCCACGTAGGAGACGTGGTTGGGCGCGAGGAGGGCCGGTCCTTCCTCGGGAATGTGGTGGGCGCCCGTGGTGCGGAGCCGGTAGATCGTGTGGACCACGAACCAGCTCAGGAAGCGCCACAGGAACTCCGGGACGGTCCGGTAGATGTAGATCGCCACCAGTGCGTTCAGGCCGGCGCAGATCAGGATGATGCTCGTCACCGAGACGCCGTAGGCGAGCAGGCCGGCCGACATGCCGGCGGCGATGACCATCGCGACGGCGTTCAGGATGTTGTTCGCGCTGATGATGCGCGACTGCCGCTCCGGCGCGGTGCGCAGCTGGACGAAGGCGTACAGCGGGACGATGAAGAGGCCGCCGAACACGCCCAGCAGCGCGACGTCGCCGAGGACGCGGAGGCTGCCGCTGGTGGCGAGGAATTGAGTCCAGGTCAGCGGCAGCTTGGCCGAGGAGGCATGCAGCGCCGCGGCGAAGCTGTCGCAGGACCAGGCCAGGTCGGCGGTGAACAGCGACAGGCCGATGGAGCCGATGGGCACCAGGCCGATCTCCACCTTGTGGCCCGACAGGCGCTCGCACAGCAGCGAGCCCGCCGCGATGCCGATGGAGAAGGTGGCCAGCAGGACCGTCACCACCGTGGTGTCCCCCTGCAGCACTTCCTTGCCGAGCCCGGGGATGTGCGAGAGGACCACGGCGCCCACGAACCAGAACCACGAGATGGCGAGCAGGCTGTTCCAGACGCCTTCGCCTTCACGCTTGCCCATCTTCACCGTCGCGAGGGTCTCGGACACCACGCTGAAGCGGAGCTTCAGGTCGGGCGCCGCCTCGCCGGTGGCCGGGATGAACAGGCTGGAGGCCAGCCCCAGGATGGCGAAGGCCAGCAGCGCGACGGACAGCCAGAGCGGGTTGGTCGTCATCGCGGCCATGACACCGGCCACCAGCGTGCCCAGGAGGATGCTGAGGAAAGTGCCCATTTCCAGCAGGCCGTTGCCGCCGGTGAGTTCCTCCTTGGCCAGGACCCGCGGCAGCAGCGAGTACTTGACCGGGCCGAAGAACGCCGAGTGGCAGCCCATCGCGAAGATGGACGTGAGCAGCACCGGCAGGCTCTTCATGTAGAAGCCCGCGCTGGCCACGACCATGATCGCGACCTCGGCGGCCTTCACCGCGCGGATGACGCGGGCCTTGTCGAACCGGTCGGCCAGTTGCCCGGCGTAGGCCGAGAACAGCACGAACGGCAGGATGAAGAGACCCGCCGCCATGTTCGCGACCAGCCCCGCGGACAGCGTCGTGTACTCGGTGGCGTGGAAGGTGACCAGCAGGATGACCAGCTGCTTCAGGAACGAGTCGTTGAACGCGCCGGCCAGCTGCGTGGCGAAGAACGGTCCGAACCTGCGCTGCCCCAGCAGGGCGAATTGACTGGTGTGGGAAGAGTCGCTCATGGGAGGGCCCGGTCAGGGGCCGGCCGTGACGCGCTGCGTCGCCTGGCCGCGGCCGGTGCGGTTCAGCCAACTGAAGATCGTGTCGGCTGTCGTGGTCTCGATGTGGCCGGAGAAGCGGCGCGCCGACGGATGGTCGTCGAAGGCGACGTTGGCCATGCCGATGCGCGCGCCCAGCCGCTTCGCGGTCGACAGGCGCAGGTCCGACGGCGTGTAGCCCTGGCGCTTGAGCCAGTCCTGCGCCTGGGCGCGGTTGAAGACCTCGCGCGGCGCGGCGGCCGCGGCCAGGGTCTCCAGCGCCCACTGGTTGCTCTGCTGGTACTCGCGCGACCAGGGGTAGGCCACCATGCTGTAGGCCGGCGTGTGCATGGCCGCGGCTCGCGCGTTCTCGCGCAGCAGCGGCAGCAGCGCCTGCTGCAGTTCGGGCTGCAGCACCGAGAAGGCGGCTTCGTAGCGGACCGGGTTGTCCATGAAGAACTCGCCCAGTCCCTGCCGGTACAGGTCGGCCAGCGCCGTGCCGCACTGGTTGAGCTTGTGCATCACGCGCCAGACCGGCCTCGCCGTCGCGCCGCTGCCCGCGGTGTCGCGGTAGACGAACCCCACATGCGACCAGCGCAGGCCGTACTCGGTCAGGTCCTGGCCGGCGCGCGCGAGCAGCACCACCTCGGCGCCGCTGCGGTCCAGCGCCGCGGCGGTGGCCTGGGCGAACGGGATGGGAGGCAACACCTCCAAGCTGGGGATCACCGGCTTTTGCTGGGGCGGTCGGATCGTCTGGCTGTATGCCGCCCACAGCCGCGAGCTGAAGGCCGGCGTGGCGTGGTACGGCCGCCTGCAGGGCCAGACCAATGCGATGACGCCCAAGCACCCGATCGACGTCGCGGCCCAGCTGAACGCCCCGGTGCTGGGCTTGTACGGTGCGCAGGACAACGGCATCCCGGTCTCGACCGTCGCCGCGATGCAGGAGGCGCTCAAACAAGGCAGCGCGGCGGCCAAGGCCAGCGAGTTTGTCGTCTACCCTGACGCCGGCCACGCCTTCCATGCCGATTACCGCCCCAGCTACCGGCCCGATCCCGCCAAGGACGGATGGGCGCGCTGCCAGGCCTGGTTCAAGCAGCACGGGGTGTGAACGTCCCCGGCGCAAGGGGGGCTTGACGACTCTGAGACAATTTTCGGAACCCCATCCG
>NZ_VOSR01000242.1:0-861 GCF_007997345.1 Mitsuaria sp. TWR114 | reverse complement strand
CCGGGCGGCGCAGATCCTCGGCGCAATGCCAGCGCCAAGGATCTGCGAGGTCAGAAGCGAAAGTCAGAAGCGGCGCTGCGGCCGATTACGCCGCCATGCGGCGGCACTCGTCCGCGCAACGCTTGCAGGCGACCGCGCAATCCTGGCAATGCGGATGCTCGTGCCGGGCGCACTCCTCGCCGCAGGCATCGCACACGGCGGCGCACAGCTGGCAGAGCTGGCGGTCGAACTGACTGCCTCGCGCCATGTAGCTCGCCGCGAGTCGGCAGATGGCGGCGCAGTCCATGTCGAGGGCAATGCACTTCGCCATCATCTTGACGTCCTGCTCTCGCAGGCAGGCGGTGGCGCAGTGGTCGCAGGCATCGGCACAGGCGTTGCACGCCTCGACGCAGGCTTGGTTGACTTGATGGGACATGTCGGTCTCCGGTAGGCCGGCCGCTTCAAGGCCGGCAAAAAGGATGGAGGCCGCTTCGCGGGCGAAGCGGCCGCTTGCGGAGACGCTCAGGCTTTGGGCGGTGGGTCGGGCGGCGGCAGCACATGGGACGCCATCCCGAACGGCGGCTTGCGCGCCCACTCGAAAGTGAGCTTGAGCAGCACCGCCGACGCGGCGCCGGAGGGCGCGGTCGGGACGGCAGCGAGTTGGCAGGGGCCGTGAAAGAGGCCGTGCGTGCCGGTGTCAGCAGCCGGCGCGTCGGCCATGGGGTGGCCGGGGGATTCGCCGTGCGCATGGCTCTCGCCGTGATCTGCCGACACCGCGCAGAGCATCTGGCAGATCACCGATGCCGTCGCCACCGGCACCATCGTGCCGAGCATGAACGCCACCAGCAGGCGCCGCAGCAGCGGCGACCGCAGTCGCATCAA
>NZ_VOSR01000241.1:0-8025 GCF_007997345.1 Mitsuaria sp. TWR114 | reverse complement strand
GGCGCCTTCGCGTCGGTGTCGGCCATCGCGCCGATCGCGGCGCCGAGCCGTTGCCCGTGGGGCGTGAAGGCCTTCACCGGCTACCTCGGCGACGACCGCGACGCGTGGCCCGCGCACGATGCGAGCGCGCTGATGCAGGCGCAGGCGCGCGTGCCGTACCCGGGCGGCCTGCTGGTCGACCAGGGGCTGGCGGACCGGTTCCTGGTCGAGCAGTTGTTCCCGGAGGCGCTCGAATCCGCGTGTGCGGCGATCGGGCAGCCGCTGACGCTGCGCCGGCACGACGGGTATGACCACGGGTACTACTTCATCGCGTCGGTGATCGACGATCATCTGGCGCATCACGCCCGGCAGTTCAGAGGCTGATCGCCGTCACAGATGACGCGTCCCTGCGGGCCCGGCGCCGATCGGGTGCTTGGGCGCTCGGATACTCGGGGCGCTCGCTGTCTGCAGCTCGCGTTTGCGTTGGCCGCCGCGTGCGGCGCCCGGCGCCCGGTCGCTCGCCGGTCGCTGGCGGATGAACGAGAGCACCGGAGAGTCCAATGCGCATCGCCCTGCTGTCCGACATCCACGGCAACCTGCCGGCACTGGAGGCCGTCGTGGCCGACCTGCGCGCGCGCGGCGTGGACACGATCGTCAATCTCGGGGACATCCTGTCCGGTCCGCTGCTGCCGCTGGAGACGGCGCGCTACCTGATGTCCCAGGACTGGCCAACGATTGCCGGCAACCATGAGCGGCAGCTGCTGGCGATCACGGCGGCGAAGCCGGGTGGTGCCTCGGACCGTTTCGCTCGGGAATGCCTGGGCGAGGCGGAACTCGACTGGCTGCGCGCGCTGCCGGCGACGCTGCGGCTCAACGACGAGGTGTTCCTGTGCCACGGCACGCCGCGCCGGGACATCGAGTATTTCCTCGACTCACAGGTCGGCGAACGCCTGGTGCTGGCGTCGGCGAAAGATGTCGCCGAGCGCTCGGCGAGGAGCGATCCGAGCTGGTCTGTTGCGGCCACACGCACATTCCCCGGGTGCTGCGCAGTGCGCGCGGGCAATGGCTGGTGAATCCGGGCAGTGTGGGCTTGCAGGCCTGGGATGACGATCACCCCGAGCCGCACGTCGCGGAGATGGGCTCGCCGGACGCGCGCTATGCCATCGCGGAGAAGACGACGCAGGGATGGCGGGTGACGTCGATCAGCCTGCCGTATGACCACGAAGCCGCTGCGCGGATCGCGGCCCGCAATGGGCGTGAGGATTGGGCGAGGTGGTTGAGGACGGGCTACGCGGCTTGATCGCGGCGATGCCCACGCCCCACGCCGCGATAGGGGCGTGAAGGTCTTGGCCACCGACGATGACGCCGTTGCCGTTCCCCGACTGGAGGGGGAACCGTAGAGGCTTCTTTGCTCATGAGACGCCGAACAAGCGCCCACGCGTGATGGCCAGACGCTTCAATTCCTTTGCCACCATCCTCCTGCTCGAGAGACCGTGCGCGGAGAAGTCCGCGAGCGCATGAGCCGGGTTGTCCGGCAAGGTCGGATGGTCGTGTGTCGGGGTCCCGAAGCACGGTATGCCGCAGGCGAGGAATTCGGCGACGCTCAGGCCGAAAACCGCAGCCGACCGCCGGCCACCGTGTGTGTAGCGCTCATGCGCGCCTTCGGCGGTCGTGATGGACGACCGGTCGACCGACAACTGCCCGTTGTCCGACTTCGAGGGCATGAAGCACGAACTGCAGGGGCATCCGGCGTTCAGGCCACTGGGGTGGATCTGGCGGAACAGCAGTTCCTCCGCGTTGCTCAAGCTCATCGCCATGCCGGGCCTCCTGCGGCGTCGAGTGCGCGAAGGAAGTCGGCGTCCATGACCGGGTAGGGCTTGGGATACAGCTTGCCGGTGCCGCCGATCTCGAAGCCGAAGATCTCCAGTGTTCCGTCGACGCCGACTTCCACGGTGAGGTCCCAGGTGCCCCGGATGTATTCCATCAGCACGCCGCCGTCGGGCGACGGGAACAGGTCGCCGAGCCCGATGAGCATTGGCCGCGCGAGCAGGAGCTGCCGGGTGACCTGCAGGGCGATCGCCGAGATCGGCGGCGCGCCGTCGTCGTTCCAATCAGCGGGCATCGCCGCCAGTTCGGCCAGGCGGTCTTCGACAGCGGCCCATGATGGAAGGGAGGGAGTCTCCTGGGCTTCGCCGGGATGAGCCGGCGGCACGCAGGGAGGGATCGGCTTGGACGGCATCAGGCGGTCGGGAAGTGCGTAGGCCATTCACCGCTCCTACAGGGTTGTTGAGGAGCAATGATTCTTCGAATCCTGGTGCCTGCTGTCTCTCGCATCAATCGGCGGTAAATCGAGGGCTGGTGCCAGATCGAAGGCGTCGGAGTGACTGCGATCAGGAAAACGATCCGGGGTTGGTCGGCGCCTGTGTCGGCGGCGCGGCCTCCCCCATCGTCGCCTGCCGATGCCCCGCCACCGCCTTGTAGCGCTTGACGAAGGCGTCGACTTCCGCGGGATCGATCACGTCCTCGAGTCGCGCGAAGCCGTCCGGCGAGGTGTTCCTGTGCCACGGCACGCCGCGCCGGGACATCGAGTATTTCCTCGACTCACAGGTCGGCGAACGCCTGGTGCTGGCGTCGGCGAAAGATGTCGCCGAGCGCCTCGGCGAGGAGCGATCCGAGCTGGTCTGTTGCGGCCATACGCACATTCCCCGGGTGCTGCGCAGTGCACGCGGGCAATGGCTGGTGAATCCGGGCAGCGTGGGCTTGCAGGCGTGGGATGACGATCACCCCGAGCCGCACGTCGCGGAGATGGGCTCGCCGGATGCGCGCTATGCCATTGCGGAGAAGATGACGCAGGGATGGCGGGTGACGTCGATCAGCGTGCCGTATGACCACGAAGCCGCTGCGCGGATCGCGGCCCGCAACGGGCGTGAAGATTGGGCGAGGTGGTTGAGGACGGGCTACGCGGCGGCTTGATTGCTCGCCGCGATACGTTCGTAGATGACCTCGGCGGGAATGGTGAGGTCCAGGGATTCCAAGTGAAGCGGCGCATCGCCGATGGACGGATGGCGCGACCACCGGCCATCGGATTCCCGGCGGTGAAGATCGATGCGGCGGCGGACATGGTCGACCAGCACGTACTCCCGCAGGGAAGGAATCCGGAAGTAGGCCTGCGCCTTCTCGGTCCGATCGAAGCGTTGCGTCGAGACCGACAGCACCTCGATGACAAGGATGGGCGCCAGCATCCACCGCTGATGCCCGCTGATCCGCTCGCAGGTGACGACGACGTCAGGATAGAAGTAGGTGCCGATGGGATTCAGCACCGCCGCGTTTTCCGAGAAGACGCGGCAAGGGCTGCCTCGCAGATGCTGATGCAGGCTCGCGGCGAGATTCATGCACGCCGTGCCGTGGTCGAGGCGAGCGCCGGTCATCGCCAGGATCTGGCCGTGGAAGAACTCGTGCCTGCGTCGCTGAAGGTCTTCCCATGCGCAGAACTCCTCGAGGGTGAGCCTGATATTTGGCTGGTCAAGGCCGGCGAACACGGCGGCCACGGGAAAGGCGATCCCTTGGAAATCGAGGCGCACCTCGCCGCCCGCCTCGTGGTGGGTCGCGGTCCATCCGCCTGACGCGTTTCGCCGCTCCACGCTGACCCCTCGGGTGCCACGGTCGACGATCAACAGCTCCTGCATGGTGTTGATGCGCCGTAAGGCGCCCAGACGCATGGCGTCGGCGATGCCGGGTGTCGCGGAGGGAAAGGTACAGGCGAACGCCGGAGAGAGACACTCGTCGGATCGAGCGAAGAACACGTCCGGCCGGACCACATCGAGATGGGTGGCGATCACGGGTTCAGCGCCCAGGCAGGCGGCCCAGGGTGACTCCTCGCCCGACGCCGCCTGGATCACCGAAGTCAGATTGACCAGCAGGCGGAAGAAGGCGGAATCGCGCGGCGGCAGCGGACGAGGGTGGCCATCGATGAGTTCATGGGCCTCTTCCTGTAGCGCTTGCCATTGAAGGAACTCGTCCGAGGTCATCGGCTGCTCGACATGGAGGTAGGACATTCGCCACTCCTGCAACTGCGTGAGGAAAGCTGGCGATTCTTCGGAAGCCGCTGTTTGGCGTCTGCCACCTCGATCAGCATGAAATCCGGCCCTCGTCCCCGATGGAGGGCGCTTGGGTGACTGGAACGAAGGGGCCGGTTCCGCGTGCTAGCGGGGCGAAGGCAGCGCGGCCTCCCCCATCGCCGCCTGCCGATGCCCCGCCACCGCCTTGTAGCGCTTGACGAAGGCATCGATTTCCGCGGGATCGATCACGTCCTCGAGTCGCGCGAACCCGTCCGGCGCGCGTTCCTCGACCATGTCGAGGATGTAGTCCAGCCCCTCCTGCCGATTGAGTTCGACGATGCGCGCGCACATCGGCCGGCGGTCGGCCTCGTAGTTGGCGAGCGCCGTCTCCACGCGTCGCTCCTCGCGCAGCGCCCTGGCGATCGCGGCGGCATCGAGGATCGCCTGCGTCGCGCCGTTCGAGCCGATCGGGTACATCGGGTGCGCCGCGTCGCCCAGCAGCGTGATGCGCCCATGCCGCCAGCGCGGCAGCGGATCGCGGTCGACCATCGGCCACTCCAGCAGCTGCGTCGCGCCCCGGATCACGCCGGGCACGTCCAGCCAGGGGAAGCGCCAGCCGCCGAAGGTCGGCATCAGGTCATCGATCGAGCCCGGCTTGTTCCAGTCCTCGCGCCCCGGCGCCGTCAGTCCGCCGCCCAGGCCGTCCTCGCGCAGCCGGCGGTCGCAGATCCAGTTGATCAACTGCAGCCCGTCCGGCCGCGGTGGTGCGATCGGATAAACGACGAACTTCGCGCGCCGATGCCCCGCCTGCACCATCGTCCGGCCGTCCAGGAACGGTCGTGCCAGCGAGGTGCCGCGCCACATCATCATCCCGTTCCAGCGCGGTGCTCCTTCATCGGGATGGAACTGCCGCCGGATCGCCGAGTGGATGCCGTCCGCCGCGATCAGCACGCTCGCGCGTCGCGCCACCCGGGCGCCCGTGGCGTCCACCCCATGGGCGATGACCTCGTCGCCATCGAGCTGCGCGCCGGTGATGCGCCAGCCGCTCACCAGCCGTTCCGCGCCGAGCCGCGTCGCCGCCTCGCGCCACAGCAGCTGCTGCAACTCGCCGCGGTGCACGCTGAACTGCGGATGGCTGTAGCCGCCGGCCAGGCCGCGCACATCCTCGTAGATCGTCTGCCCGTGACGGTTGGCGAAGACCAGCGCCGAGGTCGGCACCGCCATCGACGCCAGCACTGGCATCAGCCCCAGCTCGTCCAGCACCGCCACCGCATGGGGCAGCAGGTTGATGCCGACGCCCAGCGGCTTGAGTTCGGCAGCGGCTTCGCAGACCGTCACGCGGTGGCCGTCGCGTTGCAGCGCCAGCGCGGCGGCCAGTCCGCCGATGCCGCCGCCGGCGATCAGGATGTCGAGGGCCATGGGCGTCTCCGGGCTCCGGGGGAATCGATCGGGTCAGGGTAAGCGAGATAGTTGCGCTATGCAACAGTATCTAAGCTCATTGCCATGAGTCGTACCCGCTCGCCCAAGACCGTCGCCGAGCCGCCTGGCGGGCCGCTGCTGCCCGTTCCCGGGCTGGACTACGGGGTGCTCGACGATCTGCTCGGCTACGCGCTGCGCCGGGCCCAGATCGCGTTGTACGTGGACTTCTACCGCGCCACCGCCGGCCTGGACGTGAGTCCGCCGCGCTTCGCGGCGCTGGTGCTCGTGGGCCGGAACCCGGGCATGCGGCAGGGTCTGCTGGCGCAGGCGATGGGCCTGCACCGCAGCGGCGCGCTGCGCCTGACCGACTGGCTGACCGCCCGCGGCTGGGTGGAGCGCCAGGACGATGCCGAAGACGCACGCAGCTGGGGGCTGTTCCTGACGGCGGCCGGCAAGCGCAAGCTGGCGGAGCTCGAGCGCCGCGTGCGCGCGCACGACGAGCGCCTGGTGCGCGGCCTGGGCGATCGCGCCGCGCTGTTGAAGCTGGACCTCGAGCGGCTGGCCGCGATGGCGGCGGCCAACAACAACGACGACGGAGACAAGCGATGAACGACCCTGAACGACTGCTCACCCGCCGCGATGCCGGCCTGCTGCTCGGCGCCGCGTTGGCCGGGCTGGCCGGACCGCTGCGCGCGCAGACCGCGGCGATGCCGCGCATCCTGGTCGGCTTCCCCGCCGGCGGCTCCACCGACGTGATCGCGCGCCGGCTCTCCGAGGCCTGGCGCGGCCGGCTGGCCGAGGCGGTGCTGGTCGAACAGCGCGTCGGCGCGGGCGGACGCCTGGCGGTGGCCGCGCTCAAGGACGCGCCGGCGGACGGCGGCACGATGCTGCTGAGCCCGTCCTCGATGTTCACCATCTATCCGCATGTCTATCGCAAGCTGGCCTACAAGGCGGAGAGCGACGCGATCGCGGTCTCGCCGATCTGCAACGCGACCTGCGGCTTCGGCGTCGGGCCGATGGTCCCCGCCTCGGTGAAGACGCTCGGCGACTTCGTCGCCTGGGCCAAGGCGCATCCGGAGCAGTCGTCCTACGCCTCGCCCGCCGCGGGCGCGATGCCGCACTTCCTCGGCGACCAGTTCAAGCGCGCCGCCGGCATCACGCTGGCCCACGTGCCGTACCGGGGCGCGGCGCCCGGGCTGCAGGACCTGATGGGCGGCCAGATCGCCTCGGGCTGCTTCATCCTCGGCGACTTCCTGCCCCACCTGGCCAGCGGCCGGCTGCGCATCCTGGGCGTGACCGACCATGAGCGCTCGCGCTTCACTCCCGAGGTGCCGACCTTCGCCGAACAGGGCTTCAAGGCTATCGTCGGCTTGGAAAGCTACGGGATCTTCCTGCCGTCGAGGACGCCGGCCGCCGTCGTTGACAAGGTCTTCGACCTGATCCGGGTCGCGCTGCGCGAGAAGCAGGTCGTGGACGGCCTGGCCAAGCTGGGGTTCGAGCCGCTGGCGATGGCGCCGGCGGACTACGCGCGGCGGCTGGCGGCCGAGCGCGGGCAGTGGGGGCCGATCGTGCAGGCGTCCGGCTTCTCCTCGGACGACTGAGCGAGCCGCCGCCAGGCGAAGAGCGCCAGCGGGATCGCCAGCGCCGACAGCGCCAGCGCGAGCCCGCCGGCGGTGCTCCAGCCCCAGTGCTCGACCACCGCGCCCATCAGCGGCGGACCCAGCAGCGCGCCCGAGGCGCCGAACTGCGTCAGCCGTCCACTGGCCAGCGCGAGGCGCTCCGGCGCGCGCGCGGCCAGCGGCAGCAGCGCGAAGACCAGGCTCGGGAACACGCCCGAGGCCGCGTTGACGGCGATCGCGAGCAGCGCCTGGGTGGACGCCTGGCCGCCGTCGCGCAGGGCGGCCAGGAACAGCAGGCCCGACAGTCCCAGCGAGACCGCCATGGCCACCGCGATGGCCGGCGACAGCGCGCCGCGGCGCTTCAGCAGCCACGCGCCGATCGCGCTGGCCGGCACGTTGGCGAGCGCGGCGGCGGCGGTCCAGCCGCCGGCCGTGGCCAGCGGCATGCCGCCCTGGGTGAGCAGGCTGGGCAGCAGCGCGAGCAGGCCGACCTCGGCGACCGCGTAGGCGCCGAAGGCCGCCACCAGGGCCCATAGCAAAGCCCCGGTCGCGCCAGGCGATGGCGGCGGCGCTGGTGCCGCGGGCGCTACCGGCGCGGTCGGCGATGTCGTCGATGCGGCTCTTCTTGTTGCGGCGTCGCCCGCTGCCATCGCGCGCAGGCTCACCCACAGCAGCAAGCCGCCCGCCACGCTCAACGCCTGCGCGAGGCGCCAGCCGACCGCGCCCGCCGTCCATGCGTAGGCCCAGGCGCCCACGGCCATGCCCACCGGCACGAAGGTGCTCCACAGCGCCATCGCGGCCGCCTGCCGTCGGCCCTCGGCCGCGCGGGCGATCAGCACGGGCGCCGCGACGACGATCGCGAGATAACCCAGGCTCTCGACCAGCCTCGCCAGCGCCAGCGTCACGAGGTCCTGCGCGAAGGCGCTGGCCGCCGCGCCGATGGCGAGCGC
>NZ_VOSR01000240.1:0-2279 GCF_007997345.1 Mitsuaria sp. TWR114 | reverse complement strand
CGCCTTGGCCTCGTCCTCGGTGACGCCGACCCAGGCCACTTCCGGATCGGTGTAGGCGACGCTGGGGATCACGCGCGCGTCGAAGCGCGACTTGGCCAGCGCGTCGTCGCCGAGCAGCTCGCCGGCGATGACTTCCGCCGCCACGTGACCCTCGTGCACCGCCTTGTGCGCCAGCATCGGCTGGCCGACGATGTCGCCGATCGCGAAGACGTTGGGCACGTTGGTGCGCATCTGCACGTCGACCGGGATGAAGCCGCGATCGGTGACCACGACGCCGGCCTTGTCCGCGCCGATCTTCTTGCCGTTGGGCGTGCGGCCCACCGCCTGCAGCACCAGGTCGTAGACCTGCGGTTCCTTCGGGGCGCCCTCGCCTTCGAACGTCACCTTGATGCCTTCAGGCGTGGCTTCCGCCGCGACCGTCTTCGTGTTCAACATGATGTTGTCGAAGCGCGGCGCGTTCATCTTCTGCCAGACCTTGACCAGGTCGCGGTCCGCGCCGGTCATCAGCGTGGGCAGCATCTCCACGACATCCAGGCGCGCGCCCAGCGTCGAGTACACGGTGCCCATCTCCAGGCCGATGATGCCGCCACCGACGATCAGCATGCGCTTGGGCTTGCTGGTCAGTTCCAACGCGCCGGTCGAGTCGATCACGCGCGGGTCGTTCGGCATGAAGGGCAGGCGCACCGCCTGCGAGCCCGCAGCCAGGATGATCTTCTTGAACTTCAGCGTCTGGGTCTTGCCGGTGCGCTCCTGGCCCTCGCCACCGGTCTCCTCGACCGACAGGTGGTTGGCGTCCAGCAGCGAGCCGTAGCCGCGCACGACCGTGACCTTGCGCATCTTGGCCATCATGGCCAGGCCGCCGGTCAGCTTGCCGATGACCTTCTTCTTGTGGGTGAGCAGCTTGGGCAGCTCGACCTTGGGCTCGCCGAACTCGACGCCCAGATCGGCGAAGTGCTTGACCTCGTCCATCACCACCGCGACGTGCAGCAGCGCCTTGGACGGGATGCAGCCGACGTTCAGGCAGACGCCGCCCAGCGTCGCGTAGCGCTCGACCAGCGCGACCTTCAGGCCCAGGTCGGCCGCGCGGAACGCCGCCGAGTAACCGCCGGGACCGCCGCCGAGCACGATCACGTCGTACTCGCCTTCGGCCGGGCCGGTGTAGGTGGCGGCTTGCGGGGCCGGCGCCGCAGGTGCGGCCGCCGCGGCGGGTGCCGCAGTAGGAGCCGGCGCAGCAGCCGCCGGTGCGGGCGCTGCCGCCGCATCACTCTCCAGCACGACGATCAGGTCGCCCTGGTTGATCTTGTCGCCCAGCTTGACCTTGAGCTCCTTGACCACGCCGGCCGTCGAGGACGGGATCTCCATCGAGGCCTTGTCGGACTCGACGGTGACCAGGCTCTGCTCCTGCTTGATCGTGTCGCCGACCTTGACCAGGACTTCGATGATCGCGACGTCCTTGAAGTCCCCGATGTCGGGAACCTTGACTTCAACCAATGCCATGTCAGGTCCTTCCGATCAGAGCGCGATCCGACGGAAGTCGGCCAGCAGCGAGGCGAAGTACACGTTGAAGCGGGCTGCGGCCGCGCCGTCGATGACGCGGTGGTCCCAGCTCAGCGACAGCGGCAGGATCAAGCGCGGCGCGAACTGCTTGCCGTCCCACACCGGCCGCGTCTGCGACTTGCACACGCCCATGATCGCGACTTCAGGCGCGTTGATGATCGGCGTGAAGTAGGTGCCGCCGATGCCGCCCAGCGACGAGATCGAGAAGCAGCCGCCGGTCATGTCGGCCGGGCCGAGCTTGCCGTCGCGGGCCTTCTTGGCCAGCTCCGACATCTCCTGGCTGATCTGGAAGATGCCCTTCTTGTCGCAATCGCGGATCACCGGCACGACCAGCCCGTTGGGTGTGTCGGCCGCGAAGCCGATGTGGAAGTAGTTCTTCAGGACCAGCGTGTCGCCATCCAGCGAGGCGTTGAATTCGGGGAACTTCTTCAGCGCCGCGACGGTCGCCTTGATCATGAAGGCCAGCATCGTCACCTTGATGCCGGATTTCTCGTTCTCCTTGTTCAGCTGGACGCGGAAGGCTTCCAGCTCGGTGATGTCCGCGTCGTCGTGGTTGGTGACGTGCGGGATCGTGACCCAGTTGCGATGCAGGTTGGCGCCGCTGATCTTCTTGATCCGCGACAGGTCCTTGCGCTCGACCGGGCCGAACTTCTCGAAGTCGACCTTGGGCCAGGGCAGCAGGCCCGGAAAGGCGCCACCACCGGCAGCGCCGCCGGCCGGCG
>NZ_VOSR01000024.1:0-19550 GCF_007997345.1 Mitsuaria sp. TWR114 | reverse complement strand
GCCGAGGCGCTGCTGCGCTGGCGGCATCCGCAACGCGGGCTGCTGACGCCGGACGCCTTCATCGTCGTGGCCGAGCGGCATCGGCTGATGCTGCCGCTGGGCGAGTGGGTGATGTACGAGGCCGCCCGGCAGGCGCGCGCCTGGCACGAGCGCGGCGTCGCGCCGGTGCCCATCGCCGTCAACCTGTCCAGCATGCAGTTCCGGCTGGCCAGCTTCTCCAAGTCGGTCGCCCATGTGCTGAAGACGGCCGGCGTGCCCGGCGAGTGGCTGGAGCTCGAGCTGACCGAGCGCATGCTGACCGACGAGATCGACCGCCTGCCCGAGCTGCTGCAGACGCTGCGCTCGCAGGGGCTGGAGATCTCGATCGACGACTTCGGCACCGGCTACACCGCGCTGAACCAGCTGACGCGGCTGCCGCTGGACAAGCTGAAGATCGACCAGAGCTTCGTCGCCGTGCTGCCGGACGACGCCGGCGCCGCGGCGATCACCCGCGCGGTGGTGCAGATGGCCAAGGGCCTGGGCCTGCGCATCGGCGCCGAGGGCGTGCGCAACGCGCGGCAATGGCATCTGCTGGCCGAATGGGGCTGCGACGAGCTGCAGGGCGAGGTCATCGCCACCGCGATGCCGGCTGACGAATTCGAAGCATGGCTGGCCCAGCGCGGCGAGCCCCGGCTTCCCAGGATCGACACATGACTTCCAAGACTCCCGACTCCGCCGGCCTGAATGGCGCGGCGTCCGCGGCGCATGGCGCGCCGGCTTCCCCGGCGTCCCACGCAACGGATCCGGCCATGACCGCCCTGCTGCGCGACGAGATCGCCGCCGCCGGCGGCTGGCTGCCCTTCGACCGCTACATGAGCCTGGCGCTGTACGCGCCGGGGCTGGGCTACTACGCCAACGCGCGCCGCAAGTTCGGCACGATGCCGCAGCAGGGCTCGGACTTCGTGACGGCGCCGGAGCTGTCGCCGCTGTTCGGCCGCGCGCTGGCGCGGCAGGTCGCGCAGGCGCTGGCGGTCAGCGGCACCGACACGGTGATCGAGTTCGGCGCCGGCAGCGGCGCGCTGGCCGAGCAGCTGCTGGAGGCGCTGGACGTCCTGGGGCAGCCGGTGACGAAGTACTTCATCGTCGACCTGTCCGGCAGCCTGCGCGAGCGCCAGGCCGAGCGGCTGGCGCGCTTCGCGCCGCGGGTCGAATGGCTGGACCGCTGGCCCGACGAGATCCACGGCGTGATGGTGGCCAACGAGCTGCTGGACGCGATCCCGGTCGACCTGGTGCGCTGGGACGGCCGGCAGTGGCTGCGGCGCGGCGTGGGCCTGGACGGGCAGGGCGGGCTGGTGTTCGTCGACCGCGCCGGCGACGCGCGCCCGCCGCTCCCGCCCGAGGAGGATGCCGGCTTCCTGCCGGGCACGGTGACCGAGATCCACCCGCAGGCCGAGGCCTTCGTGCGCACGCTGGCGGAGCGCCTCAAGCGCGGCGCGGCGTTCTTCATCGACTACGGTTTCCCGGAGTCGGAGTACTACCACCCGCAGCGCACCGGCGGCACGCTGATGTGCCACCACCTGCACCGGGCCGATCCCGATCCGCTGGCGCTGCCGGGGCAGAAGGACATCACCGCGCACGTGAACTTCACCGGCATCGCGCTGGCGGGCCAGGACGCGGGGCTGACGGTGCTGGGCTACACGAGCCAGGCCAACTTCCTGATCAACTGCGGCCTGGTCGACCTGATGGGCCAGGCCACGCTGGCGCAGCGCGGCATGGCCCACCGGCTGATCGCCGAGCACGAGATGGGCGAGCTGTTCAAGGTGATCGGCTTCGCGCCGGGCGAGGGCTTCGACGCGCTGGGGTTCAGCGCGGGCGATCGGTCTCACACGCTCTGAGCGCGGCCAGCCGCGCCGCGTGGATCGCCTGCCCGATCGCCGGCCCTTGCTTGCCGGCCGCCAACGCCGCTGCTGAAATCGCCGACTGGTCGACCGACTGCACCGCCTTCAGGTCGTGCAGCAGCGCGGTGCGCTGCGGGTAGGCGCGGTCCTGCAGGCCGGCACGGCCGCGCGCATCGCACTCGCAGGCCAGCAGCAGCTGTGCGAAGCGCTCCGGCCGGCGCAGCGCATCGCAACGCTCGATCAGGCGCAGGCGCGCCTCGGCGCTGAAGTCCAGGCTCTGGTGGACATGCGTGTGCTCGCGCGCCACCAGCTCGGCCAGTTCCTTGCAGTCCGACGGCACGCGCCAGCGCTGCGACAACGCGGCCGCCAGGGCCACGCCGCGCGCCTCGTGCTTCAGGTGGCGGGGCCATTCGGCCTCGGGCGTCGTGCCCTTGCCCAGGTCGTGGCACAGCGAGGCGTAACGCACCGGCAGCGGTGCGTCGACGCGCGCGCATTCCGCCAGCACCAGCAGCAGGTGGGCGCCGGTGTCGATCTCCGGGTGATGCGCCTCGGGCTGCGGGACCCCGAACAGCCGCGCCAACTCCGGCGCGATGCGCGCCAGCGCGCCGCAATCGCGCAGGATCTCGATCATCCGCGCCGGATGCCGCTCCATCAGCCCCCGGGAGAGCTCCTGCCAGACGCGTTCGGCGACCAGCGCGTCGGCCTCGCCGGCATCCACCATGTCGCGCATCAGCGCCATGGTTTCCGGCGCGACCGAGAAGTCCCCGAAGCGCGCCGCGAAGCGGGCCAGGCGCAGGATCCGCACCGGATCCTCGGCGAAGGCCGGCGACACGTGGCGCAGGATCCGCGCCGCGAGATCCCGCTGGCCGCCATAGGGGTCGATCAGCGAACCGTCTTCGGCCCGGGCCATCGCGTTGATCGTCAGGTCGCGTCGGGCTAGGTCCTGTTCGAGGGTGACGTCGGGGTCGGTGTGGAACTGGAAACCGTGGTATCCGGATCCGGTCTTGCGCTCGGTCCGGGCCAGTGCCACCTCTTCATGGGTCACGGGGTGCAGGAACACCGGGAAATCCTTGCCGACGGGCTGAAATCCCTTGTCGATCAAGGACTTGGGCGTGGCTCCGACCACCACCCAATCACGGTCCTGGACCGGCAGGCCCAGCAGGGCGTCCCGGACGGCACCCCCGACGAGATACATCTGATCACTCATGTTGCGGCGCAGCATCCCCAAGGTGTGGGGTGCTCATTTAGGCTGTGTCTCCGTATATTCACCAATGCCACCTGCACACCAGTGTCTGTTCAAACAGACCAGCTACCGAGAGAGACAGTTGTAGCCAGGCAGGTCGGGCAAGCAGTAGGGAGTTTATGAATGAAGTCTGTTCTCCTCCTCTTGCTGGGCGGAATTGGTCTGGCCGCTCAAGCGCAGGAATCCCCGGTCACGGACGCGAAGGCCGTCCATGTGGCCGCCGAGACGAGTTTCGTCTCGCAAAGCCAGTCGGCACCGGCCCAGCTGCCGGATGTCAATGAACAGGACGGCGCGGACCAGGTGCTGCCGTCGTTCGTGTCCGAGTCCCAGAACCAGGCCATGATGCTCGGCGGCTTGCTGGCCGCCGGCTTCCTGGTCCGCCGCCGCCGCGATCACTGATCCCGGCGGTCCACCTCGCCGCTTCCCGCCGCCTGCCCGCACAGGTGACCGGAAGCGGTTTTTCATGGGGCGGGCGGGTCGGCGGGCGTGTCAGGCCTTGAGCACCGGCACCGGTCCGCTGACGTCGCGATAGGGCTCCTCGAAGTCCAGGAAATCCTTCTCCGCGATCGCGTCGGCGATCCACTCGCGCACGCCGGGGGCCGCCTCCACGCGCGCCAGGTAGCCCTTGAGCGCCTCCGGCACCGGCAAGGCGTAGCGCGTCACCCGCATCACGACCGGCGCGAAGAACGCATCCGCCGCGCCGAACGCGCCGAACAGGAAGGGGCCGCCGCTTTGGGCGAGCGCGTCCGTCCACAGCTCGACGATGCGCGCCAGGTCCTTGCGCAGGCCGGCCTCGGAGGCCAGCAGCCGCGGCCCCACCGTGCTCAGGTCGGCGTCGATGTTCATCACGCACAGGCCGCGCAGCTGGCCGAAGCCGCTGTGCATCTCGGCGCACAGGCTGCGCGCGCGGGCGCGCTGGCGCGGATCGCTCGGCCAGATGCCCTTGTCGGGGAAGCGCTCGGCCAGGTACTCGACGATGGCCAGCGAATCCCACACCGCCAAACCTTCGTCGACCAGCACCGGCACCTTGCCGGTCGGCGTCGCCGCGCCGACTTCGCGGTAGAAGGCCGAATCCGGCGTGAAGTCGAAGCGCAGCACGCGCTCCTGGAAATCGATGCCCAGGCCCTTCATGAGCACCCAGGGGCGCATCGACCAGGACGAGTAGTTCTTGTTGCCGACGATCAATTGCATGCGGGAGTCCCTTCGCGTGGAGGAGGACGGCGCCGGCGGGGAGCCGGCGCCGCGGGGTCAGTTGGTGCCGGCGGGCGCGCCCGCCGTGGTGCCGTTGGCCGGGATGTCCGGCGCCGACGCCGCGGCCGGGCCGATGACGCGCCCGAGCCGGTCGCGCAGCTGCGTGCCGCCCTCGCGGCCCATCAGCTGGGCATAGATCGTCGCGTTGGACAGCACCTTGCGCACATAGTCACGGGTCTCCCAGATCGGGATGTTCTCGGTCCAGATGGCGGCGTCGAGCTGCGGCCCCTCGCGCCAGCGCCGCGGGCGGTTCGGTCCGGCGTTGTAGGCGGCGGCCGCCATCGCCTGCGAACCGTCGAAGCTGTCCATCACCAGCTTGAGGTAGCCGGTGCCCAGGCGCAGGTTGGTGTCGCGGTCGTGCAGCATGTCGGGCCGGAATTCGACGCCCAGTTTCCTGGCCGTCCACTTGGCGGTCGCCGGCATCACCTGCATCAGGCCGCCGGCGCCGACATGCGAGCGCGCGTCCATCATGAAGCGCGACTCCTGGCGGATCAGCCCGTAGACATAGGCCGGGTCCAGGCCCACCGCGGTGGACTGCCGGAGCACGTCGGCGCGATAGGGCATGGGGAAGCGCTGGGCCAGGTCGATCTCGGTGCGGGTGCGTTCGCTGGTCTGGATGCAGCGCTCCCAGAGCTCGCGCTCGCAGGCGGTCTGCGCGACGGCGAGCAGTTCGCGGTCGGACAGGCCGCGCAGGCTGAAGTTCCACTCGCGCTGGCCCTCGCTGCGCAGGCCCACCGCCAGCAGCTGCAGCGCGCGCTGGATGCCGGGATTGGCCAGCGCCTGCGCCCGCTCCTGCGCGCTCAGCTCGGCCGGCGAGGGCGGCAGCGGCAGGCGCAGCTTGAGCTCGTCCGCGGCGAGCTTGCCGTAGAAGCTCAGCGGCGACGCAATCGCGCGCAGTGACTCCAGGGCCTCGCGACGCTGGGCGTCGCCGGCGGGGCCGTTCGCCGCGAGCTGCTGCTGGGCCTTGGCGCGCCAGTACTGCCAGGTGATGTCCTTCTGGTCCGACGGCTTCATCAGCGCGATCGCCGCCACCAGCTGCTCCGGCCGGCTGGCGCCGGCGTCGCCGCGCAGCGCGGCGCGGGCGATCCAGTTCACCGTGTCGTCGCTCCATTCGAGCGGCCCGCCCAGTCGCGCCTGCAACTTCAGCGCGCGTTCGAAGTGGTCGTTGGCCTCGTCCTTCAGCCGCAGCGCGGCCTGCCGGCCGTACTGGGCCCACAGCCAGGCGGACAGGTCATTGGGCAGCTTCGGCGCCCAGCGGCGAACGTCGTCTTCGGCCTTGTCGTAGTCGGTGGCGAGCAGCCGCATCAGCGCCAGCAGCGTCAGCTCCGCCCGGGCGCGCGGGGACGCGGCGGCCTTGCGCTGGAGGTAGCGGTCGGGCTTGTCCATCAGCTCGGCGATCGCGTCCTGGTCGGCCTTGGACAGCAGCGCCGCGGCCTGCTTCACGGCGCGCGGCTTGTTGGTCTCGACGACCAGCCGCAGCTTGCGCCAGACATCCGAGTCCTTGAACTGGCCGTTCTCGTGCAGCGTCGCGGCCAGCATGTTGCAGCCCTCGTCGGCGTCGCGCTGCGCCAGCCAGGCGGTGCGCGCCGCCTCGCGGAGCTCGCGCGCCGGCGGGTCGGCCAGCAGCGTGTAGCAGACGACCTCGCGGTCGTCCTGCATCTTGTAGCCGGCCAGGTCGCGACGGAAGTTGGCCCAGTCGCGCCGGTGGCCCAGTTCGAGCAGCCAGTCGTTGCGCAGGCGGTCCTCGACGTAGCTGCCGGGCCAGCGGGCGTAGAAGGCGGTGATCTCGGGCTGCTGCGCGTCGGCCAGCCGGGCGTTCAGCTCCCAGTAGTCGAACCAGGGCGCGAGCGGGTGCTGCTGGTCGAAGGCGACCTGCCGCATCGCGGCCAGCCGCGAGCGGTCACGGGTACGCCAGGCCTCGCGGGCGTCGGTCACCAGGTCCGGCAGCGGCGGTGGCGGATTGGGCACGACGGCGAAGGGCATCGTCGACTGCGCGACGGCGGGGAGGGCCGTCCAGGCGCAGAGCGCGCCCAGGGTGGCGGAGGCGAGGGCGGTTACAGTGATTCGAGCGAACTTCATGACCGACTGCGATGAATGATTCCCCCACGGCCCCCGACGCCGCCGGCATCGCCGGCAAGACCTGGCCCCATGAGCGAAGCGAATTGCGCCGCGCCTTGCTGGCGCGCCGCCGCGAATGGTCGGCCGGCGCCGAGGCCCGTCTCGCCGCCGACAAGCTGGACGAGCAGCTGCTTCCGCTGCTGCGCCAGCTCGAGCCGCTGAGCCTCGGCCTGTACTGGCCGCTGGAGGGTGAATTTAACGCAGCGGCCTGGGCCGCGACGCACAAGCTCGGCGGGGCGATGCAACTGGCGTTGCCGTTCGCCCGCAAGGCCGGCGACCGCGGGCCGGCGGCGATGGAGTTCCGGCGCTGGGACGGCACCCCGCCCACGCTCAAGGACGAATGCGGCATCCCCAGCGCCACCGGCCCGGTGCTCGTGCCCGAGGTGCTGCTGGTGCCCTGCCTGGGCTACACGCGCGAGGGGTTCCGGCTCGGCTATGGCGGCGGTTATTTCGACCGCTGGCTGGAGGCGCATCCCGGCGTCACGACGATCGGCCTGGCCTGGAGTTGCTGCGAAGCCAGCTTCGAGGTGCAGCCGCACGACCAGGCGATGACCGTCGTCGTGACCGAGCGCGAGGTGCTCGCGCCCTGAGGCGGCGCGGCGCTCAGCCCGAGTGCTCGTCCACGGGCGGATCGGGCTCGCCGATCGCGCGCCGGGTGAGCGCCGACTGCTCGCCGATCCAGCGCGCGAACTCGACGACCTCGGGCCGCTGTCGCCCGTGCGCCGACATCATGAGCCAGTAGACCGTCGGGCAGTCGGTACGGCCGGCCGCGCCGAAAGGCTCGACCAGCTCGCCGCGCTCCAGCGCCTCGTAGATCAGCGGCAGCCGCGCCAGCGCGACCGCCTGGCCCGAGACCGCGGCCTGGATCTGCTGGTAGGTGAAGTTCAGGTACATCCAGCGCCGCGGCTGCAGGTCGGGCGCGCCGTGCAGCGCCAGCCAGCGCCGCCAGCTCAGGAACAGGCCGCTGGGGCGCTGGTCGTCCTCCTCGGCCAGCGTGTACTGGCGCAGGTCGGCCGCCTGGCCCAGCGGCGGGCCCTGGCCCTCCTGCGCCTGCTTCGCGACCCAGGGGTTGACCACCGGCGTGAGCATCTCGCCGAACATCCGCTGCGCCGACGGCGCCACCCGGTTGGGCGCGGCATAACGCAGCGCGACGTCGAACTCGCTGTCGTCGATCTCGACCAGCTGGTCGAGCGCGGACACGCGGATGTCCATGTCCGGATGCTCGCGCTGGAAGGCCTCCAGGCGCGGGATCAACCACAGCGACGCGAACGAGGCGAAGGTGGTGACGTTGACCACGCGTCGGCCGCGCGTCGAGCGGATCTGGCGCACGGTGCTGTCCAGCCGCTCCAGCATCGGCTCGACCGCCGCCAGCAGCAGCTTGCCGTCCGGCGCCAGCTCGACATGGCGGGTGCCACGCAGGAAGAGCGTGGCGCCGAGTTCCTCCTCCAGCGACCGGATCTGGCGGCTGATGGCGGACTGGGTCAGGTAGAGCTCGTCGGCGGCGGCGCTGAAGCTCAGGCGCCGGGCCACCGCCTCGAAGGCGCGCAGCGGACCGACGGCGAGCGGGCGATGTCGAGGCGGATTCATGCGCGGATGGTATCAATCGACGCGCGAAGACTCATTGGACCGGCATGCGGGGCAACCCTAATATCCCTCCATGTCCACGAGGAACGCCGCCAGGTGCGCGGGCCGCCCGGCGGACGGGGAGCCGATCATGAACGTCATGCAAAAGTCATCAATCCAGGTCAGCCGCGACGATGCCGCGTGGGCGTTGTCCGCGGGCGAGGCGATGAGCCTGCCGATCGGCCCGGGCCGCCGCGAGCTGCATGTGCTCGACGGGCGCGTCTGGGTGACGCAGCGCGGCGACCTGAACCTGCCGGCCCAGGACTTCTGGCTGTCGGCCGGCGAGACCCTGGAAGTGGCCAGCGGCACCGAACTGGTCGTGGAAGCCTGGCCGACCGCCCGCTTCCAGCTGATGGTGCCGCCGCAGGCCTGCGCCGCCCAGCGCGCGCGGCGCGTCAGCCGGCTGCCTTCTTTCGGGCAGCTGTTCGGCCAGCGCCTGGCGAACGCTTGAGCGCCGGAGCCGTGGCCTTGACCGGTTTCAGCTTCCTGTCGGTGCTGGGCTCGGCGGTGGTGCCGGCGCTCTTCTTCGGCGTGCTGGCCTTCGGCTTCGCATTGGCCGAGCGCAAGGCCGACTCCATCGCCAGCCGCCCCCAGGGCAGCATCAGCGCCGGCGACTCCAGCGTCTCCTCCGGCGGCCGGAAGTAATTCAGGCTGGCGACCTCCTGTCGCCCGTCCTTGCCAGTCTTCGCGTACCGGAAGGGCTCGCAGCCGGCCTCGAGGTAGCGCGGCTGGCTGACGGCGTCCGCCTTCAGGTAGAGCTCGTCGCGGCTGATGATGGCCAGAAACAGGTCGTCGACATAGAGCCCGAAGCCCCCGAACATCCGCCGCGCCAGCACCGGCCCGAGCGGCGCCAGCAGCTCCATGCAGTGGTTGGCGAAATCGCTGCCCGCGCCGGCGACGCGCCGGACGGTTCCCGTGGTGGTGGTGCCTCGTGCCATGGCGGCGACTCTAGCAACCCGCGTCCGGCGCGGCCACAATGGCCGGCTCCGGGGCCCGTCGGTCCCGCTGGGCAACGCGAAGGGGCCGGATGGATCCGAACGACAAGCTGCCGATTTCCGAAGACCGCCAGGCGCTGCGCGAGCGCCTGATCCGCGAGCGCCTGGACCTGCCGGGCCGCCTGGAACTCGCGGACCTGGTGCAGGGCGTGCTGCGCGTGTGGCTGGTGGGACGCAAGGAAAAGCGCATTGCGGCGTACTGGCCGATCAAGGGCGAATTCGATCCGCTGCCGGCGCTGTACCGCTGGAGCGAGGTCGATCCCGAACGCCGCATCGGCCTGCCCGTCGTCGATCGCGAGCAGGGGCGCCTGCGCTTCCACGTCTGGTATCCCGGCTGCCCGATGGAAGAGGACGCGACCGGCATCACCAAGCCCAAGGACACCGAGGCCTTCGAGCCCGAACTCCTGCTGCTGCCCTGCCTGGGCTACGGCCCGGGCGGCATCCGCATGGGCTACGGCGGCGGCTTCATGCTGCGCACCATCGCGCAGATCCAGCCCCGGCCGCAGGCCGTGGGCGTCGGTTTCAGCCACGGCTTCCAGCCGACGCTGACCGCCCAGCCGAACGACGTGCGGCTGGACGCGATGCTGACCGAGATGGGAGTGGTCTGGGAGAATCCGCGCGCATGAATGCCGTCGATTCCCCCGTCCGCCCGACCGCCGACACGCTGGATGCGCTGTATGTGGCCCACCTCGCCGAGCAGCAGCGTCGCACCGAACACGCGCTCCAGCGCGGTGGCTACGACGCGCTGCTGATCGCGTCCGGTGTCGAGAAGTTCGCCTTCCTCGACGACCGGCCCTACGTCTTCCAGCCCAATCCCCACTTCAAGCTGTGGGTGCCGCTGATCCGCCATCCGGACAGCTGGCTGGTGATCCGTCCCGGCCACCGGCCCCGGCTGGTCTACGTCCAGCCCGAGGACTACTGGCATGTGCCGCCCGAGGCGCCGAGCGGCTTCTGGGTGGAGCACTTCGAAATGATCGTCGTGCGCACCCCCGGTGAGGCGCTGCCCTACCTGCAGCTGCCGGGCGAGCTGGCGATCGTCGGCGAGGCCGACGCGGCGCTGGGCGACATCGTCCCGAACAACCCGCCCGAGGTGCTGAACCCGCTGCATCACGCGCGCGCGGTGAAGACCGGCTACGAGCTGCTGCGCCTGCGCGAGGCGTCGACGCTGGGCGCGACGGCGCACCTGGCCGCGCAGCGCGCCTTCCGCGAAGGCCGGTCGGAGGCGGCGATCCATGCCGCCTACCTCCGGGCCTGCGGCCTGGCCGAGCGCGACCTGCCCTACGGCAACATCGTCGCGCTGAACCAGCACGCCGCGGTGCTGCATTACCAGTACCAGGACCAGCGGGCGCCGGCGCAGTCGCTGTCGCTGCTGATCGACGCGGGCGCGCACAGCTGCGGGTATGCCTCGGACATCACCCGCACCACCGGCAACGGCGACGCCAGCTTCCAGGCGCTGGTCGACGCGATGGAGGCCGCGCAGCTGCGCCTGGTCGATCGCGTGCGCGCGGGCGTCGACTACCGCGACATCCACCTGGCCTCGCACCGCGAGATCGCCGGCGTGCTGCGGCAGCTGGGCATCGTGCGGATGGACGAGGACGCGATGCTCGCGCAGGGCGTGACCTCGACCTTCCTGCCGCATGGCATCGGCCACCTGCTCGGCCTGCAGGTGCACGACATCGGCGGCTTCATGGCCGGCGAGGACGGCGGCACGATCCCCAAGCCCGACGGTCACCCCTACTTGCGGCTGACGCGCATGCTGCAGCCCGGCATGGTGGTGACGATCGAGCCGGGGCTGTACTTCATCCCGATGCTGCTGGACAAGCTGCGCGCGACGCCCGCGGCGGCGCAGGTGGACTGGGCGCTGGTCAAGCACCTCAGCGCCTTCGGCGGCGTGCGCATCGAAGACGATGTCGCCTGCCGCCACAGCGGCGCGCCCGAGAACCTGACGCGGGACGCGTTCGCGGCGCTGGGCTGAGCGCTGGCGCCCTCGGCGCCCACCCCGTCACGCATGAAAAAAGGGCCCGCGGGCCCTTTCGTTCATCGTTCCGGTCGTCGAGCGGCGCCCGATGACGGTCGCTGGCGGGCGCTCGCCCGCCGGCCTCAGGCTGCCTTGCGGCGGCGCGCCATGCCCAGGCCGACCAGCGCCAGCCCGGCCAGCGCCAGCGAACCCGGCTCCGGCACGGTCGTCAGCTGCACGTTCCAGTTGTTGATCACGCCGACGTCGGCGCCGGCCAGGTCGGCCACGCGCAGCGTCCAGGTGCCGAAGGCGTCCTGGCCGTTGAAGGCCGACAGCAGTTCTTCCGCGCGGAAGCTGCCGGTGAACGGCGCGGCGCCATTGGCGACGGCGGTGGTCGCCGCATCGTCGAAGACGGTGTTGAAGAAGTTGTCGGCCGATCCGCCGCGGCGGTTGAACAGCTGGACGGTGGTGCCGGTCGGCGCGATCAGCCAGATCGCCAGGTCGGCGTCATAGGTGTGGCGCAGGTCGACGATCGAGACGTTGACGTCGCTCAGCGTGCCGCGGGTGTCGACGTTCAGCGTGGAGGTCACGACGCAGCGGTCGCAGATGGCGGTCGGCGTGGTGCTGGAGGCGGTCACGACCGCGGCTTGGGCGGTGAAGGCGGTGGTCAGGGAGGCGGCGCAGACGGCCAGCAGACGCTTGAAGTTCATGGAGTCAGGGTCACAAAAAAGGTGGCTTGTGACTCCATGTAAGCAGTGTTCATGCCAATGAATTAGGGATGGCGTTCGAATCCCTTCTGGCATAGGCACTTGGCGCTGTTTCCGTGAACAATTCCCGGCGCTCCGCGCGTGCGGTTTTAACGAACTGTCAAGAATCCCGACGTTGGCTGCTTGCGCCGTCCCCTCAGCTGATGCGAGGGCCGAGGGGATGAAACGGATTTCTGGGACTCAGAACCGATAGCCCACGCCGACGCCGATCAGCAGCGGATCGATCTTGAACTTGCCGACCGACGCGCCCTTGGAGCGCACCTCGGTGTCCATCTTGAGCTTCTTGATGTCGAGGTTGATCGACCACCTCGGATCCAGCATCACGTCGAAACCGACCTGCAGGGCCAGGCCGACGCTCTGCTTCTCGATGCTGGGCGCCAGCGCCGCCTGCACGGCCGGCTCGAAGCGGGCGCTGGAGAAGCGCGTGTAGTTGAGGCCGGCGCCAAGGTAGGGGCGGAACTGCCCGTCCGGGTTGAAGTGGTACTGCAGCGTCAGCGTCGGCGGCAGGTGCTTCACGGTCCCGATGCGCACGCCGTTGCTGCGCAGCGTGTGCCGTTGCGGCACGGTCAGGATCAGCTCGGTCGCCAGGTTCGGCGTGATGAAGTAGCTGATGTCGACTTCGGGAATCGTCTTGCGGCTCAGCGACAGGCCGAGCCCGGTCCGGTCCTTGTCCGCCGGGTCGATGTTCACCGCGCGGGCGCGGATCACCCAGGGGCTGCCCTGCGCATGCGCGGGCAGCGCGGTGGTCGTCATCAGCGCCGTGAGCGCCATGAGCGCCGCGGCGCCGAGGGACAAGCGGGATCGGGTGGGGATGCGGGACATACGTTCACTCCTGGTCAATGGGTGACCGGCATTGAACGTGGGCCCCGGGCCGCTGGCCTTGACCGTTCACAAGGAACGGCGGCGCGGCATGAAGACCGCCCGCGGCGGCGCGGACCGCTTGCGCGGGGTCAAGCTTGGGCGGCGAGACCGAGGCGTTTGCACAACTCCAGCGTCAGCGCGCTCTGGTTGAGCGTGTAGAAGTGCAGCCCCGGCACGCCGCCGGCGATCAGGCGCTCGCACAGTCGCGTGACGACGTCCAGGCCGAAGGCGCGCACGGAGGCGGCGTCATCCATGTAGCCCTCCATCTTCAGCGCGACCCAGCGCGGGATCTCGATGCCGTCGCGCTGCGCGAACTGCGCGATGCGCGCGTAGTTGTTGATCGGCATGACGCCCGGCACGATCGGCACCTCCACGCCCAGGGCGCGGGAGGCCTCGACGAAGTGGAAGTAGGCATCGGGGTTGTAGAAGAACTGCGTGATCGCGCCGCTGGCGCCGGCGCGCACCTTGTCGGCGAAGAACTGCAGGTCGCGCGCCGCGTAGCGCTGCTGCGGGTGGTACTCGGGATAGGCCGCGACCTCGATGTCCCAGTCCTCGCCCTGCGTCTCGCGGATGAAGCGCACCAGCTCGGCGGCGTAGCGGAACTCGCCCGCCGTGGCCGTGCCGCTGGGCAGGTCGCCGCGCAGCGCGACGACGCGGCGGATGTCCTGCGCGCGGTAGGTCGCCAGGATCTCGGCGATGTTCTCGCGCGTGGAGCCGACGCAGGACAGGTGCGGCGCGGCGTCGAAGCCCTGCGACGCGATGTCGGCGACGGTCGACAGCGTCTTCTCGCGCGTGGAGCCGCCGGCGCCGTAGGTGACGCTGAAGTACTGCGGATTCACCGCGCGCAGTTCCTGCACGACGGTCTTGAGCTTCTCGGTGCCGACGGGCGTGTTGGGCGGGAAGAATTCGATGCTGACCGGCGTCGTCATGGTTGTTGGATCCAGATGAAGAATTCGGTGTTGCCGTCGCCACCGGTGACGGGGCTTTCGAACCAGCCCTTGACGACGAGGTCGCGCTTCTCGGCGGCGGCCACGGCCTGTTCCTTGACCACGGCGTACTGCGACTTGTCCTTGACGATGCCGTTCTTGTTCAAGGCCTTGGGGCCGAGCTCGAACTGCGGCTTGATCAGCAGCAGCGCCTGGCCTTGCGGCTTGAGCCAGCCGGCCACGTGCTTGATCGTGCCGATCATCGAGATGAAGCTCAGGTCGCCCACGACGAGGTCGAAAGGCTCGGCGGGCACATAGTCCTTCACGTGCATGCCTTCGAGGGCCGTCACGCGCGGGTCGGCCTTCAAGGTCTCGTGCAGCTGGCCGTGGCCGACGTCGATGCCGGTCACGTGCGCCGCGCCGGCCTTGAGCAGCACGTCGGTGAACCCGCCCGCGCTCTGGCCCATGTCCAGGGCCGAGAAACCGGCCACCGACACGCCGACCTTGGCCAGCGCACCCTCGAGCTTGAGCCCGCCGCGCGAGACGTAACGCAGTTCGGCATCGTTCGTCACGCGCATGGGGGTGGTCTCGGGCAGGTCCTCGCCGCACTTGCGCACGACGGTCCAGCCCTTGGGGCCTTCCCACTCGACCGCGCGTGCGTCGATCAGCCGCTGGGCAGCCGAGCGCGTGGGCGCCAGGCCAAGGGAAAGAAGCCGCTGATCAGCACGCATGGTCGGGTCTCGGTTCAGTCGACGGTCAGTCGATCAATAGCGGTAGGTGTCGGGCTTGTAGGGACCGGCCTTGCTGACGCCGATGTAGGCGGCCTGCTCGTCGGTCAGCTCGCTCAGCTGCGCGTTCAGCGTCTTGAGCTGCAGGCGCGCGACGTGCTCGTCCAGGTGCTTGGGCAGCACGTAGACCTGGCCCACGGCATAAGCGTCCTTGTGCGCGAACAGCTCGATCTGCGCGATGGTCTGGTTGGCGAAGCTCGAGGACATCACGTAGCTCGGGTGGCCGGTGCCGCAGCCCAGGTTCACGAGGCGGCCCTTGGCCAGCAGGATGATGCGCTTGCCGTCCGGGAAGATCACGTGGTCCACCTGCGGCTTGATCTCTTCCCACTCGTACTGCTCGAGCGAGGCGACGTCGATCTCGTTGTCGAAGTGACCGATGTTGCAGACGATCGCGTTGTGCTTCATCGCAGCCATGTGCTCGTGGCGGATCACGTTCTTGTTGCCGGTCGTGGTCACGAAGATGTCGGCCTTGTCGGCGGCGTATTCCATCGTCACGACGCGGAAGCCCTCCATCGCGGCCTGCAGCGCGCAGATCGGATCGATCTCGGTGACCCAGACCTGGGCCGACAGCGCGCGCATCGCCTGCGCCGAGCCCTTGCCCACGTCGCCGTAGCCGGCGATCACGGCGATCTTGCCGGCGACCATGACGTCGGTGGCGCGCTTGATGCCGTCCACCAGCGACTCGCGGCAGCCGTAGAGGTTGTCGAACTTGCTCTTGGTGACCGAGTCGTTGACGTTGATCGCGCGGAACAGCAGCGTGCCCTTGGCCGACATCTCCTTCAGGCGATGCACGCCGGTGGTCGTTTCCTCGGTCACGCCGATGATCTCGGCGCTCTTGCGGGTGTACCAGGTCGCGTCTTCGGCGATCTTCTTCCTGATCGCGGCGAACAGGATGCGCTCTTCCTCGCTACCCGGATTGGCCAGGACCGACAGGTCCTTCTCGGCCTTCTGGCCCAGGTGCATCAGCAGCGTCGCGTCGCCGCCGTCGTCCAGGATCATGTTGGGGCCTTCGCCCGCTTCGCCCTTGGCGCCGAACTCGAAGATGCGGTGGGTGTAGTCCCAGTAGTCTTCCAGCGTCTCGCCCTTGTAGGCGAAGACGGGGGTGCCGACGGCGACCAGCGCGGCGGCGGCGTGGTCCTGCGTCGAGAAGATGTTGCACGAGGCCCAGCGGACTTCGGCGCCCAGCGCCTGCAGCGTCTCGACCAGCACGGCGGTCTGGATCGTCATGTGCAGCGAGCCGGTGATGCGCGCGCCCTTGAGCGGCTGGGCCGCGGCGTATTCCTCACGGATCGCCATCAGCGCGGGCATCTCGCTCTCGGCGATCTTGATCTCCTTGCGGCCCCAGTCGGCCAGCGACAGGTCTTTGATCAGGTACTGGTCTTGGGCCAGCGGCTTCAGTTGGGCGTTCATGCGGACTCCTGCGAGGAAGGGCCGTCGACGCCAGCGATCAGGACATGGGGAGAAGTGGGGAGGGCACTTGCCGCTCGGTCCTCACCCGGCCTGCGAAGGGTCGACGGGTGAGCGCGGTTGCCATGGCCGCGGGCACGTCGCCGCGCGGCGGTTCCGAGCCTGGCCTCGATGGGATGGGAGGTCGCAACGCTCCTCGGAACAGGGCGCGATTGTAGACATGTTCCGTTCGACGGCTTGATGACAGCGTCACGGTCGGGGCCACAATCGCCCCTTATGCGAACGATCCCCCCGCTCAGCGACTGTCCCCGCGCGGCCTGGCTCCCCCTGCGCGGGGTGCTGACCGACATCGACGACACCCTGACGGCCGAGGGCGACATCGCCCCCGCCGCGCTGGCGGCCCTGCATCGGCTGCAGGGCGCCGGCGTCCCGGTCATCGCGATCACCGGCCGGCCCGCGGGCTGGAGCGCGCCCTTCGCGTTGGACCGGCCCCTGCGGGGGATCGTGGCGGAGAACGGCGGGGTGCTGCTGCACCGGGAGAACGACGCGCTGGTCACCGAGTTCGCCCAGGACGACGCGACGCGACGGGAGAACTTCGCGCGTCTGCAGGCCTGCGCGGGGGCGATCGTGGCGACGGTGCCGGGCGCCCAGCTGGCGCGCGACAGCGCGGGGCGGCTGACCGACATCGCGGTCGACCACAGCGAATTCACGCGGCTGGACGACGACGCGATCGCCGCCGTCTGCGACCTGATGCGCGCCCATGGGCTGGTGGCGACGGTGAGCTCGATCCACGTCAACGGCTGGATCGGGGAACACAGCAAGTGGACCGCCGCCCAGTGGGCGGTGAAGCGGCTGACCGGGCGAGCGTTCGATCCGCGGGAGTGGGTCTATGTCGGCGACTCGACGAATGACCAGCTGATGTTCGAGCGGGTGCCCCTGTCGGTGGGGGTGGCCAACATCGCGCGTTTCCTGCCGATGCTGGATCACCCGCCGGCCTACGTCACCGCCAGCGAGCGCGGCGACGGTTTCGCGGAAGTGGCCCGCGCCTTGCTGGCCGCGGCCGGCTGAGGGCGGGTCGGCGCGTCCTCGACGGCCGGGACGCGCGGCCGGGGCTGGCGCCCTTCGACCGGATCCCAGGCATGCCGCCCGACCAGCGCCGACACTCCCGGCCAGTCATGCCCGCGCGGCAGCACCCGCGCCAGGCTCGCATGGCTGACGCGTCCGCCGACGGCCACGAGCCGCTCCGCCACCTCGATGCGCCGGCGCCGCAGCCGCGGCAGCAGCCAGCGGTTGGTCGGGCGCTCGCGCAGCACGCTGGGATGCGGCATGCAGCGGTGCTCCGCCATCAGCAGGTGGCGCAGCAGCACCTCCAGTCCGAACGGGTCGAGGTGGCGCCAGTCGGTGCTCAGCCGCGCCAGCGCGAAGCGCAGGTTGGCCTGGGCGTCGGAACGCGCGACATGGAAACGGTTCTGGCCAGTCATGAACATCGGGGCCTCCGATCGGGGGAGATCGATGCGCCCGCGCGGCAAGCGCGGCGCCTGTCCTGGATGTCGGCGGGCGCGCGGGGGTTCTGAAGCCCGAGGATGTCCCCAAAAACGTCACGAAACGCAAACGCCCCTCGACCTGAGGGGGGCCTCGTCGGAGGGAGGCGAGACCCCCGAACGTGGACGGGGCCGCCGGAAAAAGCGAAGGGCCGCGCGAGGCGGCCCTTCCGGGTGGGGGTGAGGCGTCAGCCGGCCTCGGGGTGGCGGGCCTTCCAGGCGCGCATCGCTTGCCGGTAGCGGTCCATCGCCAGGTCGTGCAGGTCGAAGATGCACGGGTCGCAGCCGTTGCCGCAGCAGGCGTCGATGTCCGGCTGCACGGGCGGCTGGGGCATCGGGTCGTCGGCCTCGAGCGAGGCCGGCGCCGCGGCGGGGTCGGGCAGGGCGGTGGTCATGACCGGGAGGCTCCGCGAGGGCTTCGGCCCCCGCGGCGCACGCTCAGCGACGGACCGGCGGCGGTCCCGAGTGGGCCGAGCGCTGCAGGTGACGGAAGGTGATCCGGCCCTTGGTCAGGTCGTAGGGCGACATCTCCAAGGAGACGGCGTCGCCAGCCAGGATGCGGATGTGATGCTTGCGCATCTTGCCGCCCGTGTAGGCGATGACCTGGTGGCCGTTCTCCAGCGTCACGCGAAAGCGCGAGTCCGGCAGGATTTCGTTGACGACACCCTGCATTTCAATCAGTTCTTCCTTGGCCATACGGGAGGCTCCTTTCTTGAAATCGATAAGGGCGCCGGCCGCGGTCTGCCGCGGGCCTTCGCCTCGGGAATCACGGGCGCGCCGTCAATGGCAGCGCGCCCAGGCCGTGCCTTCGGTCTCCGCGTAGCGCAACGCGGCGCGGCGGGTCTCGAAGGTCGGCACGAATCGCATGACGCGATCGATGCTGGCCATGCCGCGTCCGATCGGATCGAGACGGCCGCGGCGAATCCGCCGTCGGCATGGGGTTTGGTCATCGGTGAGACAAGGAATCGCCCCACCTCAATGCTTTTGGTTCGCATAGTTTTCATGAGGTGTGCGCCTTGACAGGCAATCGCAATAAGCAACCGTCTTGGCGCGGTTTGGGAATGTGCCCTTTCCCTGTTTCGATGGCGCGAAGCCGGGGCGGGACACGAAGAGGTGCTCCAGCAGCCGTTCGCCCAAGGACGATCGAACCGGCCGAAGCCAGAAACGCGCAAGCGCACGAACCGGGGGTTGATGCTGGTGCGAGCCGCTCGCAGAAAGGTCCGTGAGAGGGACCGGAGGGGCTGCAGAAGAAGACCTGAAGAGGGTGGTCTTGTGCGAATCAAGCTGCGGATTGTAGCGCAAGCGCGCGAATTGCGCAGCGTCGCTTGCAGTCAGGACGCGGGGATCGTGCGGAAGGGCCGGCGGTTGGCGGGCGGCGCAAGCCCGACGAGCGCGACGAGCACCGCCTGCCGGTCGCGGCGGATCGTGCAAGCGGTCCGCCGGAACGGGCATGCGGCCCCGGGGGCCGCTGCCTACGATGAATCCATCCCTCGCGAGGTCCGCCGGCAAGCGCCCCCGTCGAGGGGAAATCCCTCCACCCTGTCATCCCTCCAAGGACGGAATCCCATGAGCAAGATCTGGTTCATCACCGGCGCCAACCGCGGCTTCGGGCTGGAGATCGCCAAGGCGGCGCTGGTCGCCGGCGATCGCGTCGTCGCCACCGGCCGCGATGTCGCGGCGCTCCAGGACGCCTATGCGGCGCACGCCGACGCCGTGCTGTGCCTGCCGCTGGACGTCAGCCGCGAGGCCGACGCGGTCCACGCGGTCGAGCAGGCCGTCGCGCGCTTCGGTCGCATCGACGTGCTGGTCAACAACGCGGGGTATGGCCAGCTGGGCCTGTTCGAGGCCATCGGCGCCGACGACATCGAGCGCCAGTTCGCCACCAACGTCTTCGGCCTGATGCACGTCACCCGGGCGGTGCTGCCGGTCATGCGCCGGCAGCGCGACGGTCACGTGATCAACATCGCCTCGGTCGGCGGTTTCCGCGGCTTCGATGGCGCGGCGGTCTACTGCGCGACGAAGTTCGCCGTCGATGGCTTCAGCGCCTCGCTGGCGCCGGAGCTGGCCGGCTTCAACATCCGGGTGACGGTGGTTGAGCCCGGCTTCTTCCGGACCGACTTCCTGGACGCCAGCTCGGTGCGCTACGGCACCCGGACGATCGCGGACTACGCCGCGCTGCCGCGGCCGCCGCTGTCC
>NZ_VOSR01000239.1:0-15569 GCF_007997345.1 Mitsuaria sp. TWR114 | reverse complement strand
GCGTCGAAGCCCAGTTCCAGCGGGCGCTGCGCCCAGGGGCTGGCGAAGGTGTTGTCGACGATGGCCAGCGCGCCGTGCTCGCGCGCGATCTTCGCGACGGCGGCCAGGTCGGTCAGCTTCAGCAGCGGGTTGCTGGGCGTCTCGATCCAGATCATCTTCGTCTCGGGCCGCAGCGCGGCGCGGACGTTCTCAGGATCGCTGCTGTCGACGTAGCTCACCTGCAGGCCGGCGCTGCGCTTGCGCACGCGCTCGAACAGCCGGTAGCTGCCGCCGTAGAGGTCGTCGCCCGCGACGATGTGCGAGCCCGCGTCCAGCGTGTCCAGCACCGTCGCCATCGCGGCCAGGCCGGACGAGAAGGCGTAGCCCTGCACGCCGCCCTCCAGGCTGGCGATCGCGCGCTCATAGGCCTGGCGGGTCGGGTTGTGGGTCCGGCCGTATTCGTAGCCCTGATGGACGCCGGGGCTCTGCTGGCGGTAGGTCGAGGTCGCGTAGATCGGCGGCATCACCGCGCCGGTCAGCGGGTCGGGGCGTTGGCCGCCATGGATCGCGCGGGTGTCGAAGCGCAGGTCGGCGTCGGCCGGATGGTCGTTGTCTTTCTCGGGGGAATGGCTCATGACAAGCCCTTTCGCAGGTGGTTCAACAGGTCGAAGCGGGTGACGAGGCCGTGGAAGCCGCGATCGTCGGCGATCACGGCCACCAGGCCCTTGCGCAGCTGCGCGATCAGGTCGGACAGCGGCGCGCCCGGCGGCAGCGTCTGCACATCATGGCTCATCGCGCTGTCGACGCTGTCCTTGAAGTGGCGCGCGTCCATGTGCATCTGCGCGAGCAGGTCGGACTCGTCCAGCAGGCCCACCAGCTTCCCGTCCTTGAGCACCGGCAGCTGCGAGACCTCGGCCTGGCGCATGCGCGAGAAGGCGGTGGCCAGCGTGTCCTCGGGGCTGACGCTGATGACGGCGCCGTCTTCCGGCCGCCGCGCTATCAGGTCGCGCAGGTCGCCCTTGCTCTCGCGTTTGAGCAGGCCCTGGTCGAACATCCACGGGTCGTTGTAGACCTTGGAGAGATAGCGGGTGCCCGTGTCGCAGACCAGCGTCACCACGCGCTTGGGCGTGGTCTGCGCGCGGCAGTACTTCAGCGCCGCGGCCAGCAGCGTGCCGGTGGACGAGCCCGCCAGGATGCCCTCGGCGCGGTACAGGTCGCGCGCGGTGGCGAAGCTCTCCTCGTCGGTGATCGCGTAGGCGTGGCGCACGCCGCTCAGGTCCGCGATCGGCGGCACGAAGTCCTCGCCGATGCCCTCGACGGCCCAGGAGCCGGCCTCGCCGAAGCTGCCGGTCTCGATGAAGTCCTTGAGGATGGAGCCGGCCGGATCGGCCAGCACCACGTCCAGGCCGGCCGGACCTTGGCGAAGAAGCGCGACAGGCCGGTGATCGTGCCGCCGGAGCCGACGCCGCAGACCAGCGCGTCGATCCGGTGGCCGACCTGCTGCCAGATCTCCGGACCGGTGGTGGTCTCGTGCGCGAGCGGGTTGTTGGGGTTGTTGAACTGGTCGGCGTACCAGGCGCCGGGGAGGTCGCGGACCAGGCGCGCGGCGCGGTCCTGGTAGTAGTCGGGGTGGCCCTTGCCGACGTCGGAGCGGGTGATATGCACCTCGGCGCCGAGCGCCTTGAGCTGCAGCACCTTCTCGGCCGACATCTTGTCCGGCACGACCAGCACGACCCGGTAGCCCTTCGCCCGCGCGACCAGCGCGAGCCCGAGCCCGGTATTGCCGGCCGTGGCCTCGACGACGGTGCCGCCGGGCGGGAGCAGGCCGTCGCGTTCGGCGGCCTCGATCATCGACAGGCCGATGCGGTCCTTGATCGAGCCGCCGGGGTTCTGCGATTCCAGCTTCAGGAAGAGCTGGCAGGGGCCGGTGTCGAGCCGGTTCACCGGCACCAGCGGCGTGTTGCCGATCAGGTCCAGCACGGCGGGGCGGTCGGGCCGCTCGATCGCTGGCGACGCGGTGGGGGAAGAGGTCTCCTTGGCACTCATGGGCGCTCCTTGTGATCCTGGTGGGATGGTCGGGCGACGCGTCCGGCGGGGTGGTACCGGACGCGGGCAAACCGCGCAGCCTATCCGCCGGGAGCGGGTCGCTCCAAGCGCGGTTGTCGCCGCAGCTTATCCGCTTCGCTTCGTTCCCGGCGTGGCGCCGCGTCCCTACCCTTCATCCATGTCGTCCAGCATGAGGAAGTCCAAGACCCAGCCATGAACTGACCCTTGTCATCCGATGCGAGCAGCGCCCCGGCTTCGGCCGGGGCGTTTGTTTTTGGGGGCGGCACCACTGGAGTCGGTGGGCCGGTCCGGCAGCGGCATAGGAACAGGCCACTGACGGCGGGGGCGAGGCGGCGCAAGCTGGCGCCTTCGCAATCCGATGCGCGTGTCGAGTCACTGATCCGGCTTCAGTGATGCCGCCTCGGAGCGACTCGTGAAAAGGAAGATCATGCTTGACCAAGCCCTCTATCAACGCGCCCTCGAGCTCTCCGACACACCCATGAGCCCCCAGGAGATGGTGACCTTGGCGATGAAGACCTACATCGCCATCCAGGCGGCACATCGATTGGCCGATCTTGGCGGCTGCGCGCCGGACATGGAGGACATTCCTCGCCGTCGCTGGGATCCGGAGGTTCCCGAATGAGCACCTGCATCGTTGTCGATTCCTCGATCTGGATCGAGCACTTCCGCCGCAGCAATCCACGATTGCTTGAGCTCCTCAAGGACCATCGCGTGGTCACTCATGAGCTTCTCATTGGTGAGCTGCGTTGCGGCACACCGCCCGTGCCGCGATCGGCCACCTTGCAGCTTCTTGCGAGCCTGCTCCAGATCGAATCCGTCGATGTCGACGAGGTTCTGACGGTGGTCGAAGAACGGAAGATGTACGGCTCCGGCTGCGGTCTGGTCGACATGGCCGTGCTGGTGGCCACGCTCAGGACGCCGGAGGCCAGGCTCTGGTCGAAGGACAAGAAGATGCAACGCCTGGCGACGCTGCTCGGTATTCCGCTGATGGAGGGTGAGCCCGCGCCGAGATCCGTCCGGATCGCTGAGCTCAGCGCTGCATGCCCCACCGCCTGACCGTCACGCGTTCGATCGTGCTGAACACCAGCCGCTCGACCAGCCATCCGATCAGGATCACCAACGCGAGTCCCGCGAAGACGCGATCGGTCATCAGCTCATTGCGGTTCTGGAAGATGTACCAGCCCAGGCCGCCCTGGCCCGAGGAGGCGCCGAAGAACAGCTCCGCGGCGATCAGCGTCCGCCACGCGAAAGCCCAGCCCACGCGCAGTCCCGACAGGATGGCCGGCAGCGCCGCGGGCAACAGGATCTGCGCGACATAGCGCGGCCCCCTGAGGCCATAGTTGCGGCCCGCCATGCGCAGCGTCTCGGGCACCGCCGCGAACCCCGCCGAAGCCGCCAGCGCCAGCGGCCACAGCACCGCATGCACCAGCACGAAGATCAGGCTCCCCGAGCCCAGTCCGAACCACAGCAGCGCCAGCGGCAGCAGCGCCGCGGCCTTGCGCCAGCGCGGGGTCTTCTCGCCACCGCCCAGCGCGAGCGTGCCGTTGCCCACATGGCGCGTTTCGGAAGCGGCCTGAGTCGGCGCGGCGGCGCGCGCGGCCATGGCCTTGGCGAGCGCCTGCTCACGCGCGAAGCGCAATCTCTCCTGGATGTCGCCGGACAGGGTCTCGCTCTGCTCGGTCAAACCCGCGGCCACCCGGAGGCCGAAACGGGTCACGCGCGCTTCCGCCTCCAGCGGCAGCGGCGTTCCTGGCGTGTTCTTCTTCATAGCGAGATTCCCTTGGCTTTCAGCGTTTTGGCCAGCGCATGCACGGCGCGGGAGCAGTGTGTCTTGACGCTGCCCTCCGAGCAACCCATGACCGCCGCCGTTTCGGCAACGTCGAGTTCTTCCCAGTAACGCAGGAGGAAGGCTTCCCGTTGACGCGCGGGCAATGCTGCAACTTCCTGTTCGATGGCGGCCAGCACTTGAACGCGCGAGACCTCGTCTGCGGCGGACAGCGCCCCCATCGAGCCTTCCTGCGTCTCCAGCATTTCCAGCAGGTCGAAGTCCTCGCCGGACTCGCCCCCCTCGAAATCCGACAGGTTGCTGAAGACGGCGTTGCGGACCTTCTGACGCCGGAACCAATCCATCGTCGCGTTCGACAGGATGCGCTGGAACAGCAGCGGCAACTCCGCCGCCGGCCGATCGAAGTATTTCTCCGCCAACCGGATCATGGCGTCCTGGACGATGTCCAGTGCGGCGTCCTCGTCTCGCACCATGTACACCGTGCGCTTGAAGGCACGCCGGTCGACGGTCTTGAGAAAGTCGTTGAGTTCTTTGTCTGTGGCCAATGGGCTGGCGCCGGAAAGGGCGGTCGGGCAGGCAAAACGGCGCGGATTATCGCACCAGCGCTACAGATCGCCACCGCCGACCGGTCGTGCGCGGGTTTGCGTGCATAATCGGCCCCTCGCACACCGCAGTTTTTGTCTCAAGTAGGCCGCCCGACCACGGCGCCCCTGTTTTTGACGCGACGTTTCAAGTCCGCTTCACAAGAGCGCGAGGAGAAGCACCGATGGTTTTTCGTCAGAGAAAATCTCAGAGGTTCGACATATGGACATGTCTGCCGCGGACATCAAACGTGCAGCGATCACGGAAGCTCGCTCACAACCGCACCCCCATTCCGTCAGTTCCGGCCAGGAACTGAATGGCTCCGAAATCCTGGTTCAGAGTCTTCAAGCCGAAGGCGTGAAGTTCCTCTGGGGCTATCCAGGCGGTGCCGTCCTCTACATCTACGACGCGCTCTACAAGCAGGACGCCATCCAGCACGTGCTGGTCCGTCATGAGCAGGCCGCCGTGCACGCGGCCGACGGCTACGCCCGGGCGACCGGCGAAGTCGGCGTCGCGCTGGTGACCTCGGGTCCCGGCGTCACGAACGCGATCACCGGCATCGCGACGGCGTACATGGACTCGATCCCGATGGTGATCATCACCGGTCAGGTCCCCACGCCCGCCATCGGCCTGGACGCCTTCCAGGAGTGCGACACCGTCGGCATCACGCGCCCGATCGTCAAGCACAACTTCCTGGTCAAGGACGTCCGCGATCTCGCCACGACGCTGAAGAAGGCCTTCCACATCGCGCGCACCGGCCGGCCCGGCCCGGTCGTGGTGGACATCCCCAAGGACGTCTCGCTCAACCGCACCGCGTTCCATTACCCGGAGCGCGTCGAGATGCGCTCCTACAACCCGGTGAAGAAGGGCCACAGCGGCCAGATCCGCAAGGCGGTCCAGCTGCTGATGGGCGCCAAGCGTCCCTATATCTATACCGGTGGCGGCGTGATCCTGGGCGAGGCCACGGCCGAGCTGCGCCAGCTGGTGGAGCTGCTGGGGTATCCCTGCACCAACACGCTGATGGGCCTGGGCGCGATGCCCGGCACCGACCCGCGCTTCCTGGGCATGCTCGGCATGCACGGCACCTACGAGGCCAACATGACGATGCAGCACTGCGACGTGCTGCTGGCCGTGGGTGCCCGCTTCGATGACCGCGTCATCGGCAATCCGAAGCACTTCGCGTCGTCGACCGCAAGATCATCCACATCGACATCGACCCGTCGTCGATCTCCAAGCGCGTGCGCGTGGACATCCCGATCGTGGGCGACGTCAAGGACGTGCTGCAGGAACTGATCGCGCAGATCAAGGAAGCGCAGGCGCGGCCCGACGCGGACTCGATCAACGCCTGGTGGAGCCAGATCAACGACTGGCGCAAGCGCGACTGCCTCGCCTACAAGCAGTCCAGCGACGTCATCAAGCCGCAGCAGGTCGTCGAGACGCTGTGGAACCTGACCCGCGACCGCGACGCCTACATCACCTCCGATGTCGGCCAGCACCAGATGTGGGCCGCGCAGTTCTATCGCTTCAACGAGCCGCGCCGCTGGATCAACTCCGGCGGCCTGGGCACGATGGGCGTGGGCCTGCCTTATGCGATGGGCATCAAGCTCGCCAAGCCGGAGTCGGACGTCTTCTGCATCACCGGCGAGGGCAGCATCCAGATGAACATCCAGGAGCTGTCCACCTGCCAGCAGTACAAGACGCCTGTGAAGGTGGTCTCGCTGAACAACCGCTACCTGGGCATGGTGCGGCAGTGGCAGGAGCTGGACTACGGCAAGCGCTACTCGCACAGCTACATGGATGCGCTGCCTGACTTCGTCAAGCTGGCCGAGTCCTATGGGCATGTGGGCCTGCTGGTGGAGAGACCCTCGGATGTCGAGCCCGCGCTGCGCGAGGCGATGCGCTTGAAGGACCGCACCGTCTTCCTGGACGTGCGCACCGACCCGACCGAGAACGTCTGGCCGATGGTCCAGGCGGGCAAGGGCATCTCCGAAATGCTGCTGGGGTCGAGGACCTCTGAGACCGCTGACGGCTCGAAGCCGTCCGGCGTGACGCGCGTTACCGCGCGCGTCGCGGCCGGCGGCGGAAAGCCAGAGGCGCTCGGAGCGATCCGGCCCATTCCCTGAATCGAAGAGCGTGGCCAAGGGCCGTCCGGTTACCGCCGGCGGTCTGAAGAGCGCGAAGGACGAGATTCCATGAAACACATCATTGCTTTGCTCATCGAGAACGAGCCGGGCGCGCTGTCGCGCGTCGTGGCGCTGTTCTCCGCCCGCGGCTACAACATCGAGAGCCTGACCGTGGCGCCGACCGAGGACCCCTCGCTGTCGCGCATGACCATCGTCACCAGCGGCAGCGACGACGTGATCGAGCAGATCACCAAGCACCTGAACCGGCTGATCGAGGTCGTCAAGGTCGTCGACCTGACCGAAGGCCGCTACATCGAGCGCGAGCTCATGCTGATCAAGGTGCGCGCCGTCGGCAAGGAGCGCGAGGAACTCAAGCGCACCTCGGACATCTTCCGCGGCCATGTCATCGACGTCACCGAGAAGACCTACACCATCGAACTGACCGGCGACGCCGGCAAGCTCGACGCCTTCATCGACGCGATCGACCGCACGGCGATCCTCGAGACGGTGCGCACCGGCACCAGCGGCATCGGCCGCGGCGAACGGATCCTGCGCGTCTGAACGCGCGCTTCACTGAACCCCCCCTGTACTGATTTCCCCCGGAGAGACCACCATGAACGTGTACTACGACAAGGACGCCGACCTCAGCCTGATCAAGGGCAAGAACGTCACCATCATCGGCTATGGCTCACAAGGCCATGCCCATGCCCAGAACCTGAACGAGAGCGGCGTGAAGGTCACCGTGGGTCTGCGCCGCGGCGGCGCGTCCTGGGCCAAGGCCGAAGGCGCCGGCCTGAAGGTCGCCGAGATCGCCGAGGCGGTGAAGGCGGCCGACGTGGTCATGATCCTGCTGCCGGACGAGCAGATCGCCGACGTCTACAAGAAGGACGTGGAACCCAACATCAAGCAGGGCGCGTCGCTGGCCTTCGCCCACGGCTTCAACGTCCATTACGGCCAGGTGCAGCCGCGCGAAGACCTGGACGTGTGGATGGTCGCTCCGAAGGCGCCGGGCCACACCGTGCGCAACACCTACCGCCAGGGCGGCGGCGTGCCGCACCTGATCGCGGTCTACGCCGACAAGACCGGCAAGGCGCGCGACCTGGCCCTGAGCTATGCGGCGGCCAACGGTGGCGGCAAGGCCGGCATCATCCAGACCTCGTTCCGCGAAGAGACCGAGACCGACCTGTTTGGCGAGCAGGCCGTGCTGTGCGGCGGCGCCGTCGAGCTGATCAAGGCCGGCTTCGAGACGCTGACCGAAGCCGGTTACGCGCCCGAGATGGCCTACTTCGAGTGCCTGCATGAACTGAAGCTGATCGTCGACCTGATCTATGAAGGCGGCATCGGCAACATGAACTACTCGATCTCCAACAACGCGGAGTACGGCGAGTACGTCACCGGCCCGCGCGTGGTGACCGAGGCGACCAAGGACGCGATGCGCCAGTGCCTGAAGGACATCCAGACCGGCGAGTACGCCAAGTCCTTCATCCTGGAGAACAAGGCCGGCGCCCCGACGCTGATCAGCCGCCGCCGCCTGACCGCCGAGCACCCGATCGAGCAGGTCGGCGAACAGCTGCGCGCGATGATGCCCTGGATCAAGGCCAACAAGCTGGTCGACAAGTCCAAGAACTGATCGCCTGATCAACACCTCGACAGCCCGGCCTGCGCAAGCAGCCCGGGCTGTTTGCCTTCGGGCCGCGCACCGGCAGAGCGTTTCGCCGGCTGTTTCTCTTCCAAGCGGCACCCGTGGCGTGGCTTTGCCAGGCCACCGGGTGCGCCCCCTTGAGGGGGCCGGCGCAAGCCGGTAGGGGGTGGGTTATCCTCCCGGCCCATGAATTCGACTCAGAACAAGAGCGTGGACCTGCTCGACGAGGACGAGCCCGACGTCCTCGACGCCCCGCAGCGCCCGCGCCACAAGGGCATCTACCTGCTGCCCAACCTGTTCACCCTGGCCGCGCTGTTCAGCGGTTTCTATGCCGTGGTGATGGGCATCGGCGGGCGCTTCGAGCAGTCCGTCTACGGCATCTTCGCGGCCATGGTGCTCGACAGCCTGGACGGCCGCGTCGCGCGCATGACCAACACGCAGAGCACCTTCGGCGAGCAGATGGACTCGCTGTCCGACATGGTGTCCTTCGGCGCGGCGCCGGCGCTCATCATGTATTCCTGGGCGCTGCAGGGCCTGGGCAAGTGGGGCTGGTTCGCCGCCTTCGTCTACATCGCCGGCGCGGCGCTGCGGCTGGCGCGCTTCAACACCAACATCGCGGTCGTGGACCGCCGCTTCTTCCAGGGCGTGCCCAGCCCCGCCGCGGCCGCGCTGGTGATGAGCCTGATCTGGGCGCTGGACAGCGCGGCTACAAGGACATCCACCGCGATCCGGCGCTGGCCTGGCTGGCCTTCGGCTTCACGCTCTATGCGGGCCTCACGATGGTGACCAACGCGCCGTTCTACAGCTTCAAGGACATCACCTTCAAGCGCTCGGTGCCTTTCATCGTGCTGGTGGTGATCATGCTGGCCATCGCGGCGATCAACATCGATCCGCCGCGGGTGCTGTTCGGCGTCTTCTGCGCCTATGGCATCTCGGGCTACGTCGTCTACGCGGTGCGGCGCGCCAAGGGCAAGCCGGCCAGCGTGATCGCGATGTCGACCGACGAGCCCGATGAAGCAGGCCTTCACCGATAGCGAACGCTTGCGGCGCGTGCATTCGCCCATTCGCGTTGACGCCCGCCGCGCCGCGCCCCTATATTCGACGCCCATGACGTTCGTGTCCGCCTCCACCAGCCAAGCCTTCGGGCTGTCGCTGCTACTACTAGCTGAACCTCGGGTTCGCTAGATCGCGCACGTCCGTCCATCCAGACGCTCATCCCAGATCAACGGCCCGAATGCAACTCGCAGCGGGCCGTTTCTGTTTCTGGAGAGCCTGCGAGTTGCGCCCCTGAACCCACCAGGAACGCTCCCATGCTCAAGCAACCGCAGACCAAGTACCGCGCCTTCGCCCCCATCGCCCTCCCGGACCGCCGCTGGCCCGACGCGCAGATCACGAAGGCGCCGCTGTGGCTGAGCACCGACCTGCGCGACGGCAACCAGGCGCTGATCGAGCCGATGGATCCCGAGCGCAAGCTGCGCATGTTCCAGATGCTGGTGAAGATCGGCTTCAAGGAGATCGAGGTGGGCTTCCCCTCGGCCTCGCAGACGGATTTCGATTTCGTCCGCATGCTCATCGAGGACGGCCACATCCCTGAGGACGTGACCATCCAGGTCCTGACGCAGGCCCGCCAGCCGCTGATCGAGCGCACCTTCGAATCGCTGGTGGGCGTGCCGCGCGCGGTCGTCCATCTCTACAACGCGGTCGCGCCGGTGATGCGCCGCGTCGTGCTGAACATGAGCGAGGACGAGATCGTCGACCTGGCCGTGACCCACACGGCGATGATCCGCGAGCTGGCCGCGAAGCAGCCGGAGACGGACTTCCGCTTCGAGTACTCGCCGGAGATGTTCTCGGGCACCGAGCTGGCCTTCTCCAAGCGCGTCGTCGACGCCGTGACCGCGGCCTGGGGACCGACGCCCGAGCGCAAGATCATCATCAACCTGCCGACCACCGTCGAGCATTCGACACCCAACATCTACGCCGACATGATCGAGTGGATGGGCCGGAACATCGAACGCCGCGACAGCGTGATCCTGTCGGTCCATCCGCACAACGACCGCGGCACCGGCACCGCCGCCGCCGAGCTGGCGCTGATGGCCGGCGCCGACCGCGTCGAGGGCTGCCTGTTCGGCAACGGCGAGCGCACCGGCAACCTGGACCTGGTCAACGTCGCGCTCAACCTGTACACGCAGGGCGTGCATCCGGGGCTGGATTTCTCCGACATCGACGAAGTCCGCCGCTGCGTCGAGCATTGCAACCAGATTCCCGTCCATCCGCGCCATCCGTATGTGGGCGAACTGGTCTACACCTCGTTCTCGGGTTCGCATCAGGATGCGATCAAGAAGGCCTTCTCCGCCCGCCAGGAAGGCGACATCTGGGAGATCCCCTACCTGCCCATCGACCCGAAGGACCTGGGCCGCAGCTATGAGGCGGTGATCCGCGTCAACAGCCAGTCGGGCAAGGGCGGCATCTCCTACCTGCTCGAGGCCGAATACGGCATCGAGTTGCCGCGCCGCCTGCAGATCGAATTCAGCCAGATCGTCCAGGGCGTGATGGACACGAACGGCAAGGAACTCGGCGCGGCCGACCTGTGGCGCATCTTCGACCGCGAATACGGCGTCAAGCAGGCACCGGCGCTGCATCCGCAGATCGACACCGGCGAGGACGGCCAGACCCGCGTGCAGGCGCAGGCCGACCTGTGCGTGCGCATGGTCCGGATCGACGGCCAGGGCAAGGGCCCGATCGATGCCTTCGTCGAGGGCCTGAACAAGCTGCTCAAGACCCAGGTCCGGGTGCTCGACTACCACGAGCATGCGATGGGCAGCGGCGCCGATGCGCAGGCCGTGGCCTACCTGGAGCTGAGGGTCGGCGAGGCCACGCTGTTCGGCGTCGGCATGGACGGCAACATCGCCTCGGCGTCGCTGAAGGCGATCGTCTCGGGCCTGCGCCGCGCCTCGCAGCGCGGCGTGCTCAAGCTCGCCGACCGCATCGCGGCCTGAGCCGCCGGGGCCCGCCGGCCGCCTAAACTCGCTGACCGGGACCCGGACCACCGGGTCCGCCCCCGCCACCGCAAGGAAGCCTCCCATGTCCGACCAGCTGATCATCTTCGACACCACCCTGCGCGACGGTGAGCAGTCGCCCGGCGCGTCCATGACCAAGGACGAGAAGCTGCGCATCGCGCGGCAGCTGGAGCGGCTGAAGGTGGACGTGATCGAGGCCGGCTTCGCGGCCGCCAGCCACGGCGACTTCGAGGCGGTCAAGGCGATTGCCGACGCGATCCGCGACAGCACCGTCTGCTCGCTGGCGCGCGCGAACGACCGCGACATCGCCCGCGCCGCCGAGGCGCTGAAGGGCGCGGCGCGTTCGCGCATCCACACCTTCATCGCCACCAGCGAACTCCACATGGAGAAGAAGCTGCGCATGACCCGCGAGCAGGTGCTGGAGCAGGCGATCCAGGCGGTGCGCTTCGCCCGCAACCTGACCGACGACATCGAGTTCTCTCCTGAGGACGGCTACCGCTCCGATCCGGAGTTCCTGGCCCGCGTCGTCGAGGCGGTGATCCGCGAGGGCGCCCGCACGATCAACATCCCGGACACCGTCGGCTACGCGATCCCCGAGCTCTACGGCCAGTTCATCAAGACGCTGCGTGAGCGCGTGCCCAACTCGGACCAGGCCATCTGGAGCGTCCACTGCCACAACGACCTGGGCATGGCGGTGGCCAACTCGCTGGCCGGGGTGAAGATCGGCGGCGCGCGCCAAGTGGAGTGCACGATCAACGGTCTGGGTGAGCGCGCCGGGAACTGCTCGCTGGAGGAGGTGGTGATGGCGGTGAAGACCCGCCGCGACTATTTCGGCCTGGACGTGCGGGTCGATCCCTCGCAGATCGTGGCGGCGTCCCGGATGGTGTCGCAGACCACCGGCTTCGTGATCCAGCCCAACAAGGCGGTGGTGGGCGCCAATGCCTTCGCGCATGCCTCCGGCATCCACCAGGACGGCGTGCTCAAGGCCCGCGACACCTACGAGATCATGCGCGCCGAGGACGTCGGCTGGAGCGCCAACAAGATCGTGCTGGGCAAGCTCTCGGGGCGCAACGCCTTCAAGCAGCGGCTGCAGGAACTGGGCGTGGTGCTGGCGTCCGAGGCGGAAATCAACGCCGCCTTCGTCCGCTTCAAGGACCTGGCCGACCGCAAGGCCGAGATCTTCGACGAGGACATCATCGCGCTGGTGATGGACGAGTCGGTCACGCAGGACCAGGAGCACTACCGGCTGGTGGCGCTGGCGCAGCGCTCCGAAACCGGTGAACGCCCGCAGGCGCAGGTCGTCTTCGCCGCCGGCGAGACCGAGTACCGCACCGAGAGCGACGGCAACGGCCCGGTCGACGCGGTGCTCAAGGCGATCGAGAGCAAGGTCGGAAGTGGGGCCGAAATGCTGCTGTATTCGGTCAGCGCGATCACCAGCGGGAGCACAGAATCCCAGGGCGAAGTGACGGTGCGCCTGCAGCATGCCGGACGCGTGGTGAACGGCGTGGGGGCAGACCCCGATATCGTCGTCGCCTCCGCGAAAGCATATTTGAGCGCTCTGAACAAGCTTCAAAGCAAAACGGAGCGGGTCGCCGCCCAAGGTTGACAGGACAGCGCACGCCGGCCGCCCGGCCGCGTCGGATGGCACGGATTCGGGCACTTTAAGAGCCTGCGTTAAGTCATTGATCTTGCCGGTCTTTCAGCGATCCCCTAAACTCGCGCCCACTTCTGGGGACTGGATTGAAGACCATTGCGACATTGCTGTCTGGTGCCGCGCTCAGCGGCGTCATGTTGCTGACGGGCCTGACCGCCAGTCTCGTGCCGGTTCAACCGGCGCAGGCGGCCACGGCGTCGTCCTCCAAAGCCAAGGTGAAGAGCGTGCGCAAGGCCAAACCGGCCCCGCGCTCTCCCCGCAAGGTGGCCGCCCGCGCGGCGGCACCGGCCCGGGAAGTCGCCCTGTCCAAACCGTCCTTCGGGACGATGTACGGGCTGCATGACACCGAGGACCCCCTCGACCTGAAATCCAGCGTCGCCTATGTCGTCGACCAGGACACCAACGAAGTCCTGTTCTCGAAGAACCCCTCGGCCGTGCTGCCGATCGCGTCCATCACCAAGCTGATGACCGCGCTGCTGGTGGTCGAGGCCAACCAGTCGCTCGACGAGAAGCTCGAGATCACCGACGAAGACAAGGACACCGAGAAGTTCACCGGGTCGCGCCTGGCCATCGGCACCGAACTGACCCGCGGCGAACTGCTGCACCTGGCGCTGATGTCCTCGGAGAACCGCGCGGCCCATGCGCTCGGGCGCAACTACCCGGGCGGCCTGGAGGCCTTCGTCGCGGCGATGAACGCCAAGGCGCGTGCGCTGGGCATGATGGACACCCATTACGTCGAGCCCACCGGCCTGTCCAGCCGCAACCAGTCCAGCGCGGCCGACCTCGCCAAGCTGGTCAAGGTCGCCCACGCCTTCCCGCTGATCCGCGAGCTGTCGACCTCGTCCGAATACACCGTGGCCCTGGGCCGCCGGCAGGTCCGCTTCGGCACCACCAATGGCCTCGTCCGCAAGGGCGACTGGGACATCGGCCTGCAGAAGACGGGCTTCATCAATGAAGCGGGGCAGTGCCTGGTCATGCAGGCCCAGCTGGCTGGCCGCAAGCTGATCATGGTGTTCCTGGACTCCGCCGGAAAATACTCCCGGATCGGCGACGCCGAACGCGTCCGCAAGTGGCTCACCGGTGCGGCCTCGCCGCTGGCGGGCGTGGCGACGGCCCCCGCCGCCGCGACGACCGCAGCCGTGATCCCGGCGGTGTCGGCGAAGTAATCGCCGGAGCGCCCCGGAGCAAGCGGCCTCCGGCTGAATGCAGAAGCGGACCTTCGGGTCCGCTTTTTCGTGGGGGCCCGCGGAATTCAGCCGCGGAAGCCCAGCGCGGCGGAGATCCGCGTCGCCGTCTCCTTCAGGCGCGGCAGCCAGCCTTCCTCGAGCCGGTCCGCGGGCGCGGAGATCGACAGCCCCGCCACCAGCTTGCCCTGGTCGTCGTAGATGCCGGCGGCCATGCAGCGCACGCCCAGCTCGAGCTCCTCGTCGTCGCGCGCGACACCGCGCTGGCGGACCAGCGCCATCTCGCGCTCGAGCTGGCTGATGTCGGTCAGGCTGTTGCGGGTATGGCCCGACAGGCCGGTGCGGGTCGCGTAGGCGCGCACCCGCTGGGGATCGTCGCTCGCCAGGAACAGCTTGCCCACCGAGGTCAGGTGCAGCGGCGCCCGGCCGCCGACGGCGCGCACGACCTGCATGCCGCTGCGCTCGGAATAGGTCCGCTCGATGTAGACGATCTCGTCGCCCTGGCGCACCGACAGGTTGACCGGCTGATGGGTCAGCTTGTGCAGCTCGCGCATCGGGCCGATCGCCGCCTCGCGGACGTCCAGCCGCGCCTTGACCAGGTTGCCCAGTTCCAGCAGCCGCATGCCGAGCCGATAGCTGCCGGCCTCCGGGCGGTCGACGAAGCGACCCAGCGCCAGGTCGTTCAGGATGCGGTGGGCGGTGGAGGGATGCAGTCCGGTGGTTTCGCTGATCAACTTCAGCGACACCGGATCCTGATGCTGGGCCAGGACGTCCAGCAGCGCGAAGGTGCGCTCAAGGACCTGGATCGCGGGGGTCTGGAGCTCCTTGGACTTCATGGCGGACGATTGTGAAGGATTTCGCTCTGGTTTTGCATGGCGAAACCGAGAGCCGCATCTAGCGGGCGCATTCCGTCGCATTTGCCCATCAGCGGTGCGTGGCGCCGCGATGAATCCGCCTCAGGAGGTGGCGTCAGTGCCGGATTGCCGCATTGCGGAACGGGCTGCGGCGAGCCCGCTGCGCACGGCGCCTTCCAGCGTCGCCGGATAAGGGCCGGCCAGATAGTCGCCGGCGGCCCACAGCGCCGGCGCGATCGGGGCCTCTGGGCGAATTCGACCCGGGGTGCAGGCGAAGGTCGCGCGCTTCTCGCTGAGCACGCGGACCAGCCTCGGCGCACGCTGCCAGGGCAGGTGCCGGAGGGCCTGTTCGAGCGCCGCGGCCCCGGTCGCTTCCAGGCCTCGTTCGACCCAGGGCTCCGCGCCGCTGATGACCAGGCTGAACAGCCCGGGATGCTGGCCCAGCTGGCCCAGGTCGAAGGCGAACTGCGCCGGCTCGGTGGCGGATTCCCGCAGCGCGACCATGGGCGCGGGCAGCGCCGAGCCGGCGCTTTCCAGATAGACGGTCACGATGGGCTGGAACTCGAAGGCGCCGGCGATGGCGCTCCAGCGCGGGGCGAGGTCGCGGGTGAGCCGGGCCGCCTCCACCGAGCTGCAGGCGACGACGACCGCGTCGGCCGGCTCGCCGTCGACCAGCCAGCC
>NZ_VOSR01000238.1:0-2826 GCF_007997345.1 Mitsuaria sp. TWR114 | reverse complement strand
GTCGACCGCCCGGGGGAGTTCGGCCTGATGCCCGAGACGCCGGACCAGAAGGCCAAGGCCGGCGCCGCGCCGAGCGCCCCGGGCTCGCCCACCTACGCCTGGCGCTACCCGTGGCGCTCGGGCGAGGCGCTGTGGGCCGGTTTCGACCATGGCTCCATCGCCTCCATCGAGTTCGGCTCGATGGGCTTCATCGACTACTTCCGCCTGCCCAAGCGGCAGTACCACTGGTATCGCAACGCCTACGCCGGCGTGCCGCCGCCGGTCTGGCCGGTCGACGGCAAGCCTGCGCAACTGCACCTGGCGGCCAGCCAGACCGTCATCCACGGCACCCAAGGCCTGGACGACGCGCAGCTGGTGGTGTCGGTGCAGGACGAGGCGGGCCGCGCGCTGAGCAATTCACCGGACGTGACGCTGACCATCGTGAGCGGTCCGGGCAAGTTCCCGACGGGCCGCAGCATCCGCTTCAGCCACCAGTCCCTGGTCGCCATCCGCGACGGCCAGGCCGCGATCAGCTTCCGGTCCTACTTCGCCGGGCGCAGCGTCATCGAAGCGAGCTCGCCCGGCCTGAAGCCGGCGCGCATCGAGATCACAACCACCGGGCCCGATCCCTTCATCCCGGGGCAATCGCCGCTGGCGCCGGACCAGCCGGTCATCGCCTATCCGCCAGTCACGCGCAAGGCCTTCGAGGGCGACCCGATCAACGTGACCATCAGCCGGCCGACCTCGACCAGCGGCTCCGCGCCCGGCCATGAGGCGCCGCTGGCCAACGACGACCAGCTGCAGACCGCGTGGCGCGCGGCCGCGAAGGACGGTCCGGCGTTCTGGGCCGTGGACCTGGAGAACCTGTACACGCTGCACTGGCTGTCGGTGATCCTGCCCGATGACCGGGCGCCCGACTTCGTCGTCGAGATCAGCAACAACGCCAGCGACTGGCGCCAGGTCGGCGAGGCCAAGGCCGGTCGCAAGAGCTATGAGTTCGCGCTGTTCGAGCCGGTGGTCGCCGCGCGTTTCCTGCGCATCCGCTTCCCCGCCGTCACGCCCGACCATCCCGCCGCGCTCAGCGAAGTGCGGGTGATCGGCAAGCCGGCCAACTGACGATCGAGCCCTCGCCAGGCCCTGCCGGCCTCGCGAGGTCCCACCACCGGACGGCGCGATCGAGCGCGCCGCCCGAGCCCTTCCTCCTCATGAGACGACAACTGCTCACCTCCTGGCTGCTCGCGCTGGCGATGTTCGTGATCGCCGGCCCCGCCGCGGCCGACGATGTCCGGCAACGCGTGCGCATCGATGACGGCTGGCGCTTCGCGCTGGGCCATGCCTGGGACCCGGCCCAGGACTTCGACCACGGCACGCGTGCCTTCTTCTTCGCCAAGGCCGGCTTCGGCGACGGGCCCGCCGCGGCGGACTTCGACGACCGGCCGTGGCGCCGCGTCGACCTGCCGCACGACTGGGCGGTGGAACTGCCGTTCAGCGAGCGCGGCAGCTCGCCCCATGGCTCGAAGGCGATCGGCCGCGCGTTCCCCGAGAACAGCATCGGCTGGTACCGGCGCGAGCTGGCCATCCCGGCGTCGGCGCAGGGTCGGCGCATCGCGCTGGAGTTCGACGGCGTCTTCCAGGACGCCGAAATCTTCGTCAACGGCCAGCGCGCCGGCCGCCACGTCGGCGGCTACACCGGCTTCAGCATCGACATCACCCCGTTCGCGACACCGGGGGCCAACCTGGTCGCCGTGCGGGTGAACAACGAGTGGAACGCGCGGGTCGCGCCTCGCGCCGGCGAGCATGTGTTCTCCGGCGGCATCTATCGCAACGTGCGGCTGGTCATCACCGACCCCATCCATGTCGCGTGGTACGGCACCTTCGTCACCACGCCGCAGGTGTCGGACGAACGCGCCACCGTGCGCGTGCAGACCGAGGTGCGCAACGACCGCCCCCGCGCCGCGGCCCGGGTCGCGCTGGTGTCCGAGGTGCTCGACGCGACCGGCCGGCGCGTGGCCTCGCGGCGCAGCGAGCGCAGCGTGCCCGCCGCCACCACCGTCACCTACGACCAGACGATGCCCGCGATCCCGACCCCGCGGCTGTGGTCCCCCCGACCATCCGCATCTCTACCGCATGATCAGCCGCCTGTACGTCGACGGTCGGCCGGTCGATCGCTTCGAGACGCCCTTCGGCATCCGCAGCCTCAGGTTCACCGCCGACCGCGGCTTCTTCCTCAATGGCAAGCACCTCTACCTGGTCGGCGCCAACGTGCACCAGGACCAGGCCGGCTGGGGCGACGGCGTGACCGACGGCGCCGCGCGCCGCGACGTCCGGATGATCAAGGACGCCGGCTTCAACTTCATCCGCGGCTCGCATTACCCGCACTCGCCAGCCTTCACGCAGGCGACCGACGAACTGGGCCTGCTGTTCTGGTCGGAGGCGCCCTTCTGGGGCATCGGCGGCTTCGGCGCCGATGGCAACTGGCTGTCCAGCGCCTATCCGCCGGACCCGGCCGATCGCCCCGCCTTCGAGGCCAGCGTGCTGCAGCAGGTCCAGGAGATGGTGCGCATCCACCGCAACCGGCCGTCGGTCTTCCTCTGGAGCGCCAGCAACGAGCCCTTCTTCACCAAGGGCGAGGCGATGCCGGCGATGCGCGACTTCCTGCGGCGCGAGGTGGCCTTCTTCCACCGCATCGATCCGACGCGCCCCGTGGCCATCGGCGGCGCCCAGCGCGGCGAGATCGACAAACTCGGCGACGTGGCCGGCTACAACGGCGACGGCGCCACGCTCTTCCTCGATCCGGGCGTGCCGTCCATCGTGTCGGAGTACGGGTCCACGATGGTCGACCGCCCG
>NZ_VOSR01000237.1:0-6086 GCF_007997345.1 Mitsuaria sp. TWR114 | reverse complement strand
GCGGCCTCGCGGGCCTGCGGCAGGACGGGGGTGGTGGCGTTGGCGTCGAGATAGATTTCCATGGCCGACGATTGTCAGAAGGCCGCCGTGGAATCCGCATGCAAAATCCACCTGTTCTTCATCGCTTTCAGCAAATGCATTCCAAGGCGGCCGGAAATGACAAAACTGGATTCCATTGACCGCAAGATCCTGCATGTGCTGCAGCGGGACGCCGCGGTCCAGGTCAGCGACCTGGCGGCGGAGGTGGGCTTGTCCACGACGCCCTGCTGGCGCCGGGTGCAGCGGCTCAAGGAGTCGGGCGTGATCACCCGCAACGTGATGCTGGTCGATCCGAAGAAGGTCAACGTCGGGGTGACGGTGTTCGTGTCGGTGCGGACCAGCATGCATTCGCAAGGCTGGTTCGAGCAGTTCCGCGCCGCGGTCGAGGCGATCCCGGAGGTCGTCGAGTTCTACCGGATGAGCGGCGACGTGGACTACCTGCTGCGCGTGGTCGTGCCGGACATCGCGGCCTACGACCAGGTCTACAAGCGGCTGATCGCCAACACGCAGCTCTCGGACGTCAGCTCCAGCTTCGCGATGGAGGAGCTGAAGTTCACGACGGCGCTGCCGTTGTCGTATATCCCATGAGGTAGCGGGAGCTGCGGCCGGGACCGCGACAGCGGACTCGGACCTCGCGCGCGCGGGAGGGAGAAGTCCTCATTCCATTCGTCGCCCCATCAGCCGTGCCACCAGCCGCCTCGTCAGCGGCGCGACGACCAGCACGGTGGGAAACGCGATCACCCAGGCACTGAGCCACCCCGTCATCCACAGGCCGCCGACGCCGTCGACCAACCCCACCGCGCGCAGCGTGGTCACCGCCGAGACGAGCAGCGACATCAGCCCCGACAGGATGAAGCCGAACAGCAGGCCGGCGCGGCGCTCGGGCGTCATGCGGAAACGCCCGCCGTGGCGGACGCGGCGACCAGGCTGCCGGCCTCCACGCCGCCTAGCCGATGCAGGGTCTCCGCGACATGACGCCCGAACAACCGGGCGGTACGTACGTCCCCGGACGAGAACGCATCCGCTGGCGCGCCGTGTGCGGACTGGGCCATCAGCCCGGACCAGGAGCCGAGCCGGTTGGCCGCCTCCGCCTCGGGCACGCCGCGGTGCTGCTCGGGCAACAGCGGGTTGCCGACCCACACCATGCCGTGCTGCATGCAGAAGACGAACAGCGACATCAACGTCGACTGCTTGTCGCCGGACGGCAGCGAGGACACCGTGAACGCCGCCGCCAGCTTGCCGCGCAGGCGCTGCGTGCGCCACAAGGGGCCGGTCGCGTCCATGAAGTGCTTGAACGGCCCCGACACGCCGCCCAGGTAGGTCGGCGAGCCCAGCACCAGTCCGTCGTAGGCGATCAGGTCGGCCGGCGTCGCGGTGAGGTCCTCGGCCTTCAGCAGGTCGGCCACGACGTCGGGCACCTCGCGGGCGCCCGCGCGGATGTGCGACGCGATGTGCTCCGTGTGCCCGTGGGCGCTGTGATAGACGATCGCGAGGCGGCGTGGCGTCCGGACCGGTCGGTCGGAGGGGATGGCAGTGGCTTTCATGGAAGTCCTTTCGAGGGAAGAAACGGCGGACAGGCAGACCTCGGGGCAGCGGCGCGGCCGCGCCCGCTCATCGCAGCGCTTGCAGCGCCAGCGCGCTGATCAGCAGGCCGATGCCGAACACGAGGTGGTTGGCCAGGCTGCGCAGCCGGCTCTGGAAGGGCGCGGCGGTGCGACTCGCCGCGATACCGGCGCCCATCGCGGGCTGCATGACGAACCAGGGCATCAGCACCGTGGCGACGCCAACGCCCAGCGCCGGCTCCCAGCTCGGCGCGAGGAGCCAGCCGGGTCCGGCGATCACCACGAGCAAGGCCGCGAAGGCGATGCCGACGGCGTAGTGCACCAGCCATCCGAGGACCGCTTCGCCGGGGAGGGCCGGCGCCTGTCCGATCGACGCGTGAGCGAATCGCCCCCGCGCCATGTGTCCGACCCAACGTCCGATCCAGGCCATCGGCTGCGTGGGCACGCCGGCGCGTCGCAGCGCCATCAGCCAAAGGTCGAGGATGGCGGTCGCACCGATGCCGATCAGCGCGATGTGGCCGAGGGCACTCGGCGGCAGGGAAAGGAGGAGGGGCAGCGGTGGGCTTGTCATCGTTGGCCTCGTGGGCAGTCGCGGGCGGTTGGGGTGGCGGGTTGACGTGTGGCGTCGATGGGCGGCACGATAGAAGTTGAAGTCAACTTCAAGTCAAGCGCTCATGAGCCAATCCCCACCCGGTCCGATGGACATCGCGCAGGTCGCGAAACGGACCGGCATTGCGTCCTCGACGCTGCGCTACTACGAGCAGCGCGGGCTGATCCGGTCGCTCGGACCGGCCGGCGCGCGGCGCCAGTTCCCGGCGAAGGTGCTGGACGACCTGGCGCTGATCGCACTCGGTCAGGCGGGCGGGCTCTCGCTGGACGAGATCCAGTCGATGCTGACGCCCACCGGCCCGGTGATCGACCGTCAGTTATTGGCCGCCAAGGCCGACGAGATCGACGCGACGATCCGCCAGCTGCGCGCCATCAGCCGCGGGCTGAAGCACGCGGCCGTCTGCCCCGCCAAGAGCCACGCCGCCTGCGCGACCTTCCGCGGCCTGCTCAAGGCCGCCGCGTCCGGCGCGCTCGATCGGCGCGTGCAATCGCGGTTCCGGCGCGACGAATAGCCGCGACTGCGGCTTGGGATGCCCACGCGCCGATCGCGCGACCGAGCGCCTGTGGGGCCGTCGCGACAATGGCTGGCGAATCCTTCGATTTCTCCCTACTGGCGTGAATGCAAGCATGAGCGGGAACTAGCAGGCGTTGCTCAGTTCATCCGACGGTCACGCTGACTTCGAATCGGGATCCGGGATCGCCCATCGGATAGATGCATGCGCGGGCGCCATTCATTCGTGGCGTTCCGACGCGATACGGCAAGCGGGGTTGCACGACCCGCGCCGGAAAGTCCATCCGGCTTCGCCCCTGCTGACGACAACATGAGCACTGCGCAGGCTGACCGCATACCCGTCGGGTATCGCGCAGTCGGACTGGGCGCGTCGCACACCAGGCCGTGTTGATCTGAAAGAGAGTCTTTTCATGTTGCAAGAACTGACCCCGGAAGAGATGGATTGCGTGTATGGCGGCAGGGGGCCGCTGCTGAGGAAGGCCATAGAGGGGTGTGCTGTCGGCGGATCGGCCGGCTCGAGTACGGCGGCAGATGGATATGGTTTGCTCGGTGGCGCAGCTGGATGTCTGGCTGGCGCCTCTGTCGCCATGATGAACGGAAGCACGGCAGCCCAGACAGCGGCTGGGTGGGCGGCCGGGGCAGGTTTCGGCCCTTATGCGGGAAGCTCCATGAACGTGTCTGCCGCGAACTATGAGAACTCGATGGATAGGGCGAATCCGCCTCGTCGGATGAGCAACATCTGATCGTCATCTCAGAACCGCCCGGCGGCGGTCCACCGTGGGTCGCCGCCGTTCCGAGAACGCGCCGGAATCTCTTCCATGCGAATCGACTGCTCAACCGCCCGCGTCCTCGTGATCGTGCTATCCGGCTTGGTCGGCCATCTGATCACCGGCCGTCCCCTCGTCGCAACCCTCGTCGGGCTGGTCCTCTCGGAGATTGTCGGAAGGCTGTGTGAACGACGAGTCGCTCGACGATCAGAAAGAGATGCCGGTCGCTCCGAAGACGGACGAGCGAGCGCCGAAGAGTGAGGGGCTGATCACCATCTCAGCCAGTGCCGCCCGGCGAGCGCCCCCAGCGCCGCCGACAACCCCATGCCCAGCACGTACCAGACGGCGACGAAGGGCGCGGCCATCTCCGGGCAGTGCAGCGAATAGACGCAGGCGCCCACCGCGCCGGCCAGCCAGCCAGCCGCCGCGCCCGTCAACGTGGGCCGCGTCGGCGCCAGGCCGCGCAGCGCCCACAGCAGCGCGATGCCGATCGGCAGCGCGGTCGCCGTCACGTTGAACACGCAACTGCGCCAGGTGGTGCCCAGCACCATCGGCATGCGCGCGGCCGGCTCGGCCATCCACAGCACGGCCGCGGCCCAGATCCACAACAGCGACACCGGCAGCCACACGCCCAGCCACCAGCCGCGCACCCGCGCGCCCGGATGGCCCAGCCGGAAGACCACGACCAGCCCGGTGACCGCCACCGCCAGCGGCATCGCGACCTTCTGCCAGAAATCGGCGGTCGTCATCAGCAGCGGCAGGTCGGCCCGCAGGCCGAAGGCGGCCTGCACCCAGGCCAGGGCCGCCAGGATGCCCAGCGCCAGCGCCGCAGCGAAGCGCCGCTCCCCCACGCCCGTGGGCACCGGGCCGGCATCCCGGGCCAGCAGCGCGATGAGCTCGTCGGTCTTCATGTCATGTCCTTCCACAGGCGCGCCAGCGCCTTCAAGCCGCGATGCACGCCGACCTTCACCGCCGATTCGCTCATGCCGGTGAGGCGCGCGGTCTCCTCCACCGACAGGCCTTCCAGCTTGGTGTGCAGGATGGGCAGGCGCTGGCTGGTCGGCAGCCGATCCAGCAGCCGGCCGAGGTCGCGACGGGTGTCGCCGGCCTCGTGGTCGGCGGTCGCGAACACGGCCAGGTCCTCGTCCAGCGGATCGTTCAAGGCCTCTTGCCGCGCGCGCCGGCGCCAGAGGTCCACCAGCTTGTAGCGGGCCACCGCGTGCACCCAGGCCGTCAGCGGCTCGCCGCGGCGATAGGTCTGGCGCTGCGCGTGCACGGCCATCAAGGTGTCCTGGACCAGGTCCTCGACCTCGTCCGGCAGCTGCTGCAGCCGACGCCGGAAGTACCCGCGCAGCAAGGCCCCCAGGCGTTCGAGGAAGTGGCGGTAGGCCGCCGCGTCCCCGTCCAGCCCGGCCAGGAACAGCTCATGCAGCTCATGCTCGGTCGCGATCACGGGGTCTATTCGCGTCATGGGCCTGGAAGGTTACAGACCGCTCGAAAAAAAGAATCCGGGAAATTTCCCGTGGCGCTGTAACCCGGAGCGTTTCCGTCGCGAACTAGCTGCCGGAACGCGACGGAATCGCCGCCGCGTCCGACCCACAACCCCGATCCACCGCACAAGGAGTGCCCCCATGAAGTCGACCACCCTGAGCCTCGCCCTGGTCACGCTGACCACCCTGTCCGCTTCCGCGATGGCGCAAGACGCCAAGCCCGCCGCCGCCGAGAAGGAACGCTGCTACGGCGTGGCGATGGCCGGCAAGAACGACTGCGCCGCCGGCCCCGGTACCACCTGCGCCGGCACCGCCAAGATGGACTACCAGGCCAATGCCTGGAAGTACGTGCCCGCCGGCACCTGCACGACGATCAAGACGCCCAAGGGCATGGGCTCGCTGACCGCCACCAAGTCCTGATCGGCCGGCCATGACGCGCGCGCTGGGCGCCGGCCTGGGCTTCAAGCCCGAGTTCGCGGAGGACGCGCTGGCCGCGCGCGATCCGGGGCTCTGGTTCGAGGTCCATCCCGAGAACTACCTCGTCGCCGGCGGCCCGCGCCTGGCCCTGCTCGAGACCTTGCGGGCCTCGCACCCGCTGTCGCTGCATGGCGTCTCGGCCTCGCTGGGCGGCGCCGCGCCGCCCGACGCCGATCACCTGCGGCGACTGGCGGCGCTGGTCGACCGGGTGGCGCCGGCGCTGGTGTCCGAGCGACCTGGCTGGAGCCGCGCCGGCGCCGCCTATGCGCCGGACCTGCTGCCGGTGCCGCGCACGACCGAAGCGCTGCGGGGCGTCGTGGCCAACGTGTCGCGCCTGCAGGATGCGCTGCGGCGCCCGGTCGCCATCGAGAACCCCTCGCACTACTTGCGCCTGGACCACGCGTGGGGCGAGGTCGACTTCCTGCACGAGCTGGTCCGACGCAGCGGCTGCGGCCTGCTGGTCGACGTCAACAACGTGTTCGTGTCGGCCAGCAACCTCGGCCTGGACGCCGCGGCATGGATCGACGCGATCGACGGCGACGCGGTGATGGAGATCCATGTCGCCGGACACCGCCCCGACGCGGATCCGTCGACCGGCCTGCTGATCGACAGCCACGACGCGCCGGTGGCG
>NZ_VOSR01000236.1:0-8137 GCF_007997345.1 Mitsuaria sp. TWR114 | reverse complement strand
CGCGAGCGCGGCGTCGATCTTGCCGGGCTGCACGAACAGGGTCGCGCCGTTGGCGTCGAGCAGCGCGTGCGCCAGGAACACCGGGTTGTAGCTGACGTCCGAGCCGCGCAGGTTGAACAGCCAGGCGACGTCGTCGACGCTGGAGATCAGGTGGTGGCTGACGCCGTGCCGCGTCATCGCCTCGCGCACCTGCCGCAGCTTGTCGGCGCGGCCGATGGTGGCCTGCGGCGCGGCGTGCTCGTAGATCGGGGCGTCGGGCAGGCCGGGGCGCTCGTCCCAGGCGTGGTCGATCAGGTCGCGCGTGGTGTCGATGCGCACGCCCTTGGCGCCCATCGCCGAGCGCAGCTGCTGCGCGAGCGCCAGTCCCAGCACCTGGCCGTCGACGACCAGCGTCTGGCCCGGCTGCAGGCGTTCCGCCAGCCAACTGATGTGCTGCACCGACGCGCCGGAGGGAATCTTGAAGAGCGCGATGCCGCTGCCGGCGAGTTCGCGCTCGGCCTGCGTCCAGTAGCGGCTATCGGCGAAGAGCTGCGCGTCGTCGAGCGTGACGACCAGCGTGCCCATCGAGCCGGTGAAGCCGGAGAGCACCTCGCGCGCCTGCCAGCGGCGCGGCAGGTATTCGGAGAGATGGGGATCGGCCGAGGGGACCAGGATGGCGTGGGCGCCGGCGTTGCGCAGCGCGTCGCGCAGCCTGGCGATGCGCAGCTTGATCTCGGAAAGGCGGGTGTCCATGGCGGGCCTCGACGGGTTGACGGGCATGAAGCGCGGCGGCCGGGTGAGCCGCGCGCCGAAGCCGCCGATTGTAGAAGCGGGGCCCCCATGACTTCCTTCCGCCGGCGTGGCGGCGGTGCGCTCAGAGTTCCGTGCGCAGCGCCCAGAGCTCGGGGAACAACACCACGTCCAGCATCTTGCGCAGGTAGCTGACGCCGCCGGTGCCGCCGGTGCCGCGCTTGAAGCCGATGACGCGCTCCACCGTCGTGACGTGGCGGAAGCGCCAGAGCCGGAAGGCGTCCTCGAGGTCGACCAGTTCCTCGCCCATCTGGTACAGGTCCCAGTGCGCCTTGGGGTCGCGGTAGACCTCCAGCCAGGCGGCCTTCACGCCGTCGTCGGCGGCATAGGGCTGGGTCCAATCGCGGTCCAGGCGCGCGGCCGGCACCGCGATGCCGCGGCGCTGCATCAGGCGCAGCACCTCGTCGTACAGCGACGGCGCCTCATAGGCGGCCTGCACCTGGGCCAGCAGGTCGGCGCGATGCGCATGTGGCTTGAGCATCGCAGCGTTCTTGTTGCCGAGCATGAACTCGATGCGCCGGTACTGCGCGCTCTGGAAGCCGCTGCTGTTGGAGAGGTAGGGCCGGATGGCCGAATACTCCGGCGGCGTCATCGTGCCGAGCACGTCCCACGCGTGCACCAGCTGCTCCATGATGCGCGACACCCGCGCGAGCATCTTGAAGGCCTCGGGCAGCTGGTCGGCCGCGACGTGGGCGACGGCGCCCTGCAGCTCGTGCAGCATCAGCTTCATCCACAGCTCCGAGGTCTGGTGCTGGACGATGAAGAGCATCTCGTTGTGGTCGGGCGAGAGCGGATGCTGCGCGCTCAGCACCTTGTCCAGGTGCAGGTAGTCGCCGTAGCTCATGTCCTTGGAGAAGTCGAGCTGCGCGCCTTCCTCGCGCACGATCGCCTCGCCGCCCGGCGCCGGGGTGTCGCCCGCGCCGGTTCCCGTGACGGCGCCGGTGCCGTGTCCCATCGGGCAGCTCATGTCACCGCCGCCTTGGTGTTGAAGCGGGCCTCGCGCCATTCGCCACTGGCCAGCACCTGATGCAGATGCTCGACCGCGTCCCACACGTCGGCGAAGCCGATGTACAGCGGCGTGAAGCCGAAGCGCAGGATGTGCGGCACCTGGTCCAGCCGCGCGGGATCGCCGGCGCGGAAGTCGCCGATCACGCCGCGCTCGATCAGTGCCTGCACGACGGCGTAGCCCGCCTCATGCAGTGGCGCCTTCAGCGCCAGGCAGACCTGGCTGCCGCGTAGCGCGGCCTCGCGCGGCGAGACGACGTGGACGCCCTGCGCGCCGCAGCGTTCCTCGGCCAGGCGGGCGAAGAGCTCGGTCAGCGCGATCGACTTCTCGCGCAGCGCGCCCATGCCGCCGAAGGGCTCGGCCGCCAGCAGCGTGTCGACGCCGCACTCGAGCGCCGCCGTCGACAGGATCGCCGGCGTGCCGCAGATGTAGCGCTTGATGCCGGCGGCGGGCGCGTAGTTCGACGTGAACTGGAATGGCGCCGCATGGCCCAGCCAGCCCGACAGCGGTTGCCAGAAGCGGTCCGCATGGCGCGGATGCGCCCAGACGAAGGCCGGCGCGCCGGGGCCGCCGTTGAGGTACTTGTAGCCGCAGCCGATGGCGAAGTCCGCATCGGCGCCATTCAGGTCGACCGGGATCGCGCCGGCGGAGTGCGCCAGGTCCCAGACGGTCAGCGCGCCGGCGGCGTGCGCCGCGGCGGTGACGGCCTTCATGTCGTGCTTGCGGCCGGTGCGGTAGTTGACCTCGGTCAGCATCAGCACCGCGAGCCGGTCGTTCAGCAGACCGGGGATCTCATCGACGTGATCGACCAGATGCAGCGTCATGCCGTGCTGCTGCGCGAGGCTCTCGGCGATGTAGAGGTCGGTCGGGAAGTTGCTGCGCTCCGACACGATCATCGTGCGGCGACCCGCGGCGTCATCGGCCTGGACGATGCGCAGCGCCGCGCTCAGCACCTTGTAGAGGTTGAGCGAGGTCGAGTCCGCGACGATGGTCTCGCCCGGCGCGGCGCCGATCAGCCGGCCGATCTTGTCGCCGATGCGGCCGGGCAGGTCCATCCAGCCGGCGGTGTTCCAGCTCTTGATCAGGTCGCGGCCCCATTCGTCCGCGATGACCTGCTGCACGCGAGCGGCGGTGGCCTTGGGCATCGCGCCGAGCGAATTGCCGTCGAGGTAGAGCGTGCCCGCGGGCAGCGAGAACTGGTCCTTCAGCGTCGCCAGCGGATCGGCGGCGTCCAGGGCCAGGCAGTCTTGTCTTGTCGTCATGGGCGTTCCAGACCAATGCAAGGGGGAGGTGGAAGGAAGGGGGAAAGCGGCGGCGCGAGGATCGGCGGCCCGGCTCACAGCGAGCGCAGCACCGCGCGCACCGGCGAGGCGCAGGCGCCGGCCAGCTTCAGCGGCAGCGCGATCAGTTCGTAGTCGCCCTCGGGCACGTCGTCGAGCACCAGGTTCTCGAGCACGCGCAGGTCCAGGCGCAGCAGGCGCTGGTGGCTGTCCAGCGTCTTGCTGGTGGCGGGATCGACCGAGGGCGTGTCCAGGCCGATCAGCTTCACGCCGCGCGCCGCGAGCCACTCGACGGTCTCCGGCGCGTAGGCGCTGAACCCGGGATTCCAGACCGTGTCGGCGCGCTCGTTGCAGCGCACCAGCACGCGCGGCGGCAGCTCGTGCGCGGCGTGCTCGAGGTGCTCGACGCGGATCAGCGGGCCGCAGCCGATCGCATGGATCACACGGCAAGGGCCGAGGTAGGGATCGAGCGCCACCTCGGCCGCGCTCGCGACGCCGTCGGCGTAATGCAGCGGGGCGTCGGCATGCGCGCCGACATGCGGGGACATCGTGATCGCGCTCAGGTTCACCGGGCATTCCGGCGACAGCCGGGCGGTCCACTTCAGCGCGTAGGGCTCGTCGCCGGGAAAGATCGGCGCGTCGGGCGCCACCACCGGCGAGATGTCCCACAGGGACGGGCGTGTTGACTTCATCTGTTGCTCCTGCCGGCCTTGGGCACGACGGCGCGCACCTTAGCGCCGGGTCGGAGGCCGTGGTGTCGGTTAATTCCAACAAGGCGGCATCGTTTCCGCAAGCCGCCCGGCCTCACGACGCCGATGGGCTCAGGGTTATCCAGATCGTTGACACCTCAACTATCAATGCCTAAAGTGCTCCCGTCAAGCAGTCATCGGCCGGCGCGAGCAGGCCTCGGAAACATGCGCATCACCTGCATCGGCGGCGGCCCCGCCGGCTTGTACTTCGCCTTGCTGATGAAGCGGCAGAACCCCGCCCATGAGGTCACGGTGCTGGAGCGCAACCGCGCCGGCGACACCTTCGGCTGGGGCGTGGTGTTCTCCGACCAGACGCTGGCCGCGCTGCGCGAGGCCGATCCCCAGACCGCCGAGCAGATCCTGCAGTCCTTCAACCATTGGGACGACATTGCCGTCCACATCGACGGCCGCACCATGGTCTCGGGCGGGCATGGCTTCTGCGGCATCGGCCGCCGCAAGCTGCTGGACATCCTGCGCGCGCGCTGCGAGCAACTGGGCGTCGCGATCCGCTACGAGACCGAGGTCGTCGACGACGCGGACATCGATGCCGACCTGATCATCGCGGCCGATGGCCTCAACAGCCGCCTGCGCCAGAAGTACGCCGTGACCTACCAGCCCGACATCGACCTGCGGCAGTGCCGCTTCGTCTGGCTCGGCACCACCAAGCTCTTCGACGCCTTCACCTTCGACTTCCAGAAGACCGAATGGGGATGGTTCCAGGCGCATGCCTACCGTTTCGACGAGACGCACTCGACCTTCATCGTCGAGACGCCCGAGCCGGTGTGGAAGGCCGCCGGCCTGGAGGACATGAGCAAGGAGGACGGCATCGTCTTCTGCGAGCGGCTCTTCGCCAAGGTGCTGGAGGGCCATCCGCTGATCTCCAACGCGGCGCACCTGCGCGGATCCGCGCAGTGGATCCGTTTCCCGCGCGTGGTCTGCAAGCGCTGGGTGCATCACAACGGCCGCGCGCCGGTGGTGCTGATGGGCGACGCGGCGCACACGGCGCATTTCTCGATCGGCTCGGGCACCAAGCTCGCGCTGGAGGATGCGATCGCGCTGGCCCGCGACATCGAACGCCACGGTGGTGGCGTGGAGAGCCTGTCCTCGGCGCTCGACGAATACGAAGCCACGCGCTCGATCGAGGTGCTGCGCATCCAGAACGCGGCGCGCAATTCGACCGAGTGGTTCGAGAACGTCGACCGCCACGCGCGCCTGGCGCCGGAGCAGTTCGCGTACTCGCTGCTGACGCGCTCGCAGCGGATCTCGCACGAGAACCTGCGGCTGCGCGACGCGCGTTATGTCGGCGAATACGAGGCCTGGCTGGCGCGCCGTTCGGGCCTGGACCGCGCCGCGCCGCCGATGTTCACGCCGTTCACGCTGCGCGGCACGACGCTGAAGAACCGGGTCGTCGTCTCGCCGATGGCGCAGTACTCGTGCGTCGACGGCCAGCCGGCGGACTACCACCTCGCGCACCTGGGCGCCCGCGCCATGGGCGGTGCGGGCCTGGTCTTCGCGGAGATGACCTGCGTCTCGCCCGACGCCCGCATCACGCCCGGATGCCCCGGCCTGTGGAACGACGCGCAGCGCGATGGCTGGCGGCGCATCGTCGACCATGTGCATGCGAGCTCCACCGCCAAGATCGCGATGCAGCTCGGCCATGCCGGCGCGAAGGGCTCGACCCGCGTGGCCTGGGACGGCATCGACCAGCCGCTGGACGAGGGCAACTGGCCGCTGATCTCGGCCTCGCCGCAGCAGTACCTGGAGGGCGTGAGCCAGTGGTCGCGCGCGATGACGCGGGACGACATGGACCGCGTCAAGGCCGACTTCGTCGCCGCTACCCGGCGTGCCGCCGAGGCCGGCTTCGACTGGCTGGAGCTGCACTGCGCGCACGGCTACCTGCTGTCCAGCTTCCTGTCGCCGCTGACCAATCAACGGACCGACGACTACGGCGGCACGCTGGAGCACCGGCTGCGTTATCCGCTCGAGGTCTTCACCGCGATGCGCGCGGTCTGGCCGGCGGATCGGCCGATGTCGGTGCGCATCTCCGCGCACGACTGGGTGCCCGGCGGCACCACGCCCGAGGACGCGGTCGCGATCGCCGAGGCCTTCAAGGCCGCGGGCGCCGACCTGATCGATGTCTCGTCCGGCCAGGTCAGCAAGCGCGAGAAGCCGGTCTACGGCCGCATGTGGCAGACGCCCTTCAGCGAGAGCGTGCGCAACCGCGCCGGCATCGCCACGATCGCGGTGGGCGCGATCTCCGAGGCGGACCATGTCAACAGCATCATCGCGGCCGGGCGCGCCGACCTGTGCGCCGTCGCGCGGCCGCACCTGGCCAATCCGGCCTGGACGCTGACCGAGGCGGCGCGCATCGGCTACCTGTCCGGCCCGGGCCTGGACTGGCCGGTGCAGTACCTGTCCGGCAAGAGCCAGATGGAACGCGACTTCGAACGCCAGCGCGCGATGGGCGGCGGCGCCGCGGCGCAGGAGCAGGCCAACCGGGCGCTCGGCGTCTGAGCGGCGGGAAGCGGCGCACGCGCGGCGATGGGCATTCGAGCAACGATGGACAGGCAGGCGGCATGAGCAACCCGTATCCCCTCGAAGGACTGCATGCGGTCGTCACCGGCGGCGGCTCCGGCATCGGCGCCGCCATCGCGCGGGCGCTGATCGCCGAGCTCTGCGCCTGGGCCCGCGCGCTGATGGCGGACGGGGCGCCGCTGGTCCACCGGATCCCGGGCCGGGCCGGCTGGGAGCTGCGCTTGGTGGTACAAGGCGGCCTTCGCATTCTCGACAGGCTGCAGGCGATGCGCTTCGCCGCCCTGCTGCGGCGCCCCACCGTCAGCGCCGCCGACGCGCCCCTGTTGCTGTGGCGCGCGCTGACGATGAATGCGACCCCCAGCAACACCCGCCGCGAAGGGACGGCGCGATGAGCACCAAGACCGACAAGACCCCCGATGCGACGGCCAGCGCCGGCGCCGCCTCCACGCCGGAGCAGTACGTCCAGCAGAAGGCCGCCGCCAGCGGCTCGAGCTTCTATTACGCCTTCCTCTTCCTGCCGCCGCCGCGGCGCGCGGCGATCACCGCGTTCTACGCGTTCTGCCGCGAGGTCGACGATGTCGTCGACGAGGTGTCGGATCCCGGCGTGGCCGCGACCAAGCTGGCCTGGTGGCGCAAGGAAGTCATGAGCGCCTTCAACGGCCAGCCCTCGCACCCGGCGATGAAGGCGCTGCTGCCGCACGTGAAGGACTACGACATCCGCGTCGAGCACCTGCTGGCCGTCATCGACGGCTGCCAGATGGACCTGGAGCAGACGCGCTACCTGGACTTCGCCGGCCTGCAGCGCTATTGCCACCTGGTGGCGGGCGTGGTGGGCGAGGTGGCGTCGGGCATCTTCGGCCGCACCGACGCCCAGACCATCGCCTACGCCCACAAGCTGGGCCTGGCGATGCAGCTGACCAACATCATCCGCGACGTCGGCGACGACGCGCGCCGCGGTCGCATCTACCTGCCGGTGAGCGAGCTGCAGCAGTTTGACGTCAAGGCCCACGAGATCCTCAAGCGCGACGCGCCCTGGGGCTACAGCGACCGTTTCCTGGCGCTGATGAAGTTCCAGGCCGAACGCGCGCACCGCCTCTACGACGAGGCCATGGCGCTGCTGCCCGAGGCCGACCGCAAGGCGCAGAAGCCCGGCGTCATGATGGCCAACATCTACCGCACGCTGCTGCGCGAGATCGAGGCCGAGCAGTTCCAGGTCCTGCAGCAACGCATCGCGCTGACGCCGCTGCGCAAGCTGTGGATCGCGATGAAGACCAACTGGCGCGGGCGCTGAGGTGACCCGCATCGCCGTCATCGGCGGCGGCTGGGCCGGCCTGGCCGCAGCGGTGGAGGCGGTCTCGCTGGGCGCCGCCGTCACGCTGTTCGAGATGGCGCCGACGCTCGGCGGCCGGGCGCGCAGCCTCGAAGGCAGCGAGCCGGCGCTGGACAACGGCCAGCACATCCTGATCGGCGCCTACACGGCATCGCTGGCGCTGATGCGCCGCGTCGGCGCCGACCCCGAGGCGGACCTGCTGCGCATGCCGCTGCGGCTGCGCTATCCCGACCGCGAAACCCTCACCCTGCCCGCCGGCCTGCCCACGCTCGCCTTCCTGCGCGGGGTGCTGGGCTGTGCGGCCTGGTCCTGGCCCGACCGGATGCGGTTCCTGATGGCGAGCAGCGGCTGGACGATGCGCGGCTTCCGATGCGACCCGGCGCTCACGGTGGCCGAGCTCTGCGCCCGCCTGCCGCGCGCGGTCCGCGACGACCTGATCGATCCGCTG
>NZ_VOSR01000235.1:0-13311 GCF_007997345.1 Mitsuaria sp. TWR114 | reverse complement strand
CGCCCGCGCCCGGCGCGGCCGCATCCGCACCCGCCACCGCGCCCGAAGCGCCGCTCGACCAGCTGCCCTACACGCCGAGCCTGGACACCGCGGCGATGGATCGCAACGCCGATCCCTGCGACGACCTCTACCAGTACGCCTGCGGCGGCTGGATGGCGGCCAACCCGATCCCGCCGGACCAGGCGCGCTGGTCGGTCTACGCCAAGATGGCCAACGAGAACCAGCGCTACCTCTGGGGCATCCTGGACAAGCTCTCGGCCGCCGATCCGGCGCGCAGCGCCAACCAGGCGCGCATGGGCGACTACTTCGCCGCCTGCATGGACGAAGCGGCGGCCGAGCGCCACGCGCTGGCGCCGCTGCGGCCGCTGCTGTCGCGCATCGACGCGCTGAAGGACCGCCGCGATCTGCCGGCGCTGCTGGCCGCGCTGCACCTGGCGACCAACAACGAGCGCGTGCTGTTCCACTTCAGCTCGGGCCAGGACATGGCCGACTCGACGCGCGTCATCGCCTTCGCCTACGCCGGTGGGCTGAGCCTCCCGGACCGCGAGTACTACTTCAAGGCCGACGAGAAATCCCGCACCCTGCGGGACCAGTTCGTCGCGCATGTCGCGCGCAGCTTCGAGCTGCTCGGCGATGCGCCGGAGGCGGCGCGCACGCAGGCACGGCAGGTGATGGCCCTGGAGACCGCGCTGGCGCGCGCCTCGCTGAGCCGCGTCGACAAGCGCGATCCCTACAAGGGCTTCCATCCGATGAAGGCGGCCGGGCTGCAGGCGCTCACGCCCGGCTTCGACTGGGCGGCCTACCAGCGCGCGCTGGGCCTGGACCCGCAGACGGCCTACAACGTGACCGAGCCGGCCTTCTTCAAGGCCATGGCCAGGGAACTGCGCCAGCGCGACCTCGCGCAGTGGCGCCATTACCTGCGCTGGCAGCTGGTCAGCAGCCAGGCGCCGACGCTCTCCGGCGCCGCGGTGCAGGCCAACTTCGAGTTCTTCGGCCAGACGCTGCAGGGCGTGCCGCAGAACAAGGCGCGCTGGAAGCGCTGCGTCGAGCTGGTCGACGCGCAGCTCGGCGAGGCGCTGGGCCAGGAGTTCGTCGCCCGCAACTTCAGTCCCGACCTGAAGGACAAGACGTTGACGATGACGAAGCAGATCGAGGACGCGATGGCCGCGCGCATCCAGTCGCTGAGCTGGATGAGCGAGACCACGAAGCAGCGCGCCCAGGAGAAGCTGCATGCGATCGTCAACAAGGTCGGTTATCCGGACCGCTGGCGCGATTACGGCGCGCTGACCGTCGCGCGCGACGACTTCGCCGGCAACGTGATGCGGGGCAATGCCTTCGAGCTCAAGCGCCAGCTGGCCAAGATCGGCAAGCCGCTGGACCGCGGCGAGTGGGGCATGACGCCGCAGACGGTCAACGCGTATTACGACGCGCAGATGAACGACATCAACTTCCCGGCCGGCGTGCTGCAGCCGCCGCTGTTCGACCCCAAGCTGGATGACGCGCCGAACTACGGCAACACCGGCGGGACCATCGGCCATGAGCTGATCCACGGCTTCGACGACGAAGGCCGGCAGTTCGATGCCAAGGGCAACCTGCGCGACTGGTGGACGAAGAAGGACGGCAAGGCCTTCGAGCAGCGCGCCGCCTGCGTGACCAAGCAATACGCGCAGTACGTGGTCGTCGACGACATCCGCATCAACAGCAAGCTGACGCTGGGCGAGGACCTGGCCGACCTGGGCGGCCTGGTGCTGGCGCATGCGGCTTGGAAGGCGCAGATCGCGGACATGTCGCCGCCGCCGGCGGACCGCGACGGCCTGACGCCGGAGCAGCGCTTCTTCGTCGGCTTCGCGCAGTGGGACTGCAGCCATGCGCGGCCGGAGTACGCGCGCGTGCATGCGCTGACCGACCCGCATTCGCCGGGGCGCTACCGGATCAACGGGGTCGCGGTGAACATGCCCGAGTTCGAACGGGCCTTCCACTGCAAGCCGGGCCAGAAGATGGTCAAGCCCGACGCCGAGCGCTGCCGCATCTGGTGACGCGGCCCGGCGGGCCTCGCGGCGCGAGGGCCCGCCGACCCGGGCCGCTGACGTCAACCGATCAGCAGGTCCTCGGCCGTCTTGCCGGCGGCCAGCGCTTCCTTGAACCAGGTGGGACGCTTGCCGACGCCGGTCCAGGTGCGACCGGCGCCATCGTGGTATTTCGGCGTGCCGGCGCCGCGCGGCGCCTTGCGCTTGGCGGTGGTGGCCGCGCGGGCCGGTTTCGCGGCGGCCTTGCGGCGGCGCGCGGACGCTGCAGGGTCGCGCCGAACAATTCCTCGGGGGTCAGGCCGTAGTGATCGATGGCCTCGCGGATCCGCGCGACCACGCCGGAGATTTCCTTCGCGCGCAGCGCCTCGGCTTCCTTCTGAAGTTTCTCGATCTGACTCAGGACTTGTTTCAAGGATTTCGCCATTCGGCTGACTCCATTCGGGGTGAATTGACCTGGGCATCTGCCTCTGTGTCGCTGACCTCCCGGGCGCGACTGTAGCGCCCTGAGAGCGAGCGATGCGGAAACGACACAGCCTGTCCCATTGACACGGGGTGGCTCGACTGATTCCAGTAGGGCGCCGGGTGACATATATGTCGATTGCGCAGTCCATGCCGGGACGAGACATCGGTTCATTGCGCTTCGGCAAGAACGCGGGCGGCGACGCGATTCGCCGGGAATGGACAGGGAGCGCGCTCCTTAGAGTGAATCGTTCATTCACCGCAATTGCTGGACGGAGTGCCGCGATGGTTCGATCCACACACCCGATCAATGCGCCGACCTACCTGCGCCTGCGCGACCAGATCCGCGCCGACATCGAGGACGGCTGCTGGCGCCTGGGCCAGCATCTGACGCTGCACGAGCTGAGCGCGCATTACCAGGTCAGCAACGTGCCGGTGCGGGAGGCGCTGCTGCAACTGCAGGGGGACGGCATGGTGGACATGCGGATGAACAAGGGCGCGGTGGTGCGGGCGGTGGACGCGCGCTTCATCGAGGAGTATTTCGACGTACGCGAAGCGCTGCACACGATGCTGCTGGCCCAGGCCTGCGGGCGGCCCGAGGCCCGCGAGGCGGCGCAGGGGCCGCAGGTCGAGGCGCTCGTGCGGGCGGTGGAGGAGGCCGCCCGAGATGGCCGTGCGCGGGAGCTGCTGGCGGCCGACGAGACGCTGCAGGAGGAACTCGCGCGCTGGGGCGGCAATGCGCAGGCGCTGGGGATGCAGGCCTCGCGCGGGCGGCTGCTGGAGGCGGTCCGGCGCTCGCGCATGGCCTTGTGGGCGTCGGAGCTGGACGTGCTGGCTGTCCAGGACCGGGCGGTGGTCGAGGCGATCCGGCAGGCCGACCCGGTCACCGCGGGCGAGGCGATGCGCCGCCATGTCGCGGCGCGCGGACCTACATGCTGCGCCTGCTGCGGCTGCCCGAGCTGCCGGCGCGTGTCGAGGGCGCGTCGTTCGCGCCGGGTTCGACCTCGAGCGAGGCGCCGGACGCCGACTGAGTGGCCTCGATCGGAGGTCGCGCTGACCGCCGCAGCCCACCATTCGGCGCGGTGCTGTTCACGGGGCGCCGTTCACAGGGGCAGGGAGCTCGCCTTCAGGCAGCGCAGCACGAAGCTGGACTTGCTGTGGCGCACGCCGGGGATCTTGTAGAGCTTCTCGCGCAGCAGGCGTTCGTAGTCGCGGGTGTCGCGCACGGACAGGCGCAGCACGTAGTCGTAATCGCCGGAGACCAGGTAGGCATCGATGACCTCGGGGATGGCCTCGAGGTGGCGGGCGAATTCCGCCATCGCCGCGTCGGTGTGCTTGTTCAGGGTGAGCTGCACGATCAGCTGCTCGGGCCGCCCGATCTTCTCGGCGTTCACCTTGACGGTGTAGCCCTCGATCACGCCGGATTCCTCCAGCCGCTTGATGCGCGTCCAGCAGGGCGAGGTGGTCAGGCCGACCTCCTCGCTGACCTCCTGCAGGCTGGCGCGAGCGTTGCGCTGCAGCGCGCGCAGGATGGCGCGGTCGAACTTGTCGAGCTTGATTTGCTGATCCATCACGCTTCCCAAGGAAGATTTGCTGTGCGGCGGATTCTATGAGGCAAGAACGGCAACCCTTTCCGAGCCAGTGCCGGGACACTGGACGCATGAATGCCAGGTTCGACGGCGCCCAGGTCAGCGCCCGCGGCGCGGTCATCGACGCGCCCTGTTCTCCCTCCTCCCCTTCATCGCCGGCCAGCGCCGGTCCTGTCGCGCCGCTCGGGAACGCGCCACCGCGCAATGGCGCCCAGACGCTGCTGGACACGCTGGTGGCCTGCGGCGTGGACACCGTGTTCGGTTATCCCGGCGGCGCGGTGCTGCCGCTGTACGACGCGCTGCACGGCGAGCCGCGCCTGCGCCACATCCTGGTCCGCCACGAACAGGCGGCCGTGCATGCGGCCGAGGGGTATGCGCGCAGCACCGGCCGGCTGGGCGTCGTGCTGGTGACCTCGGGCCCCGGCATGAGCAACACGACGACGGGCCTGCTGGACGCGCTGTGCGACTCGGTGCCGGTGCTGTGCATCAGCGGCCAGGTGAACAGCGCGGCGATCGGCACCGACGCCTTCCAGGAGTGCGATGCGCTGGGCATCTCGCGGCCGGTGACCAAGTGGAACGCGCAGTTGCGGCCGGGTGGCGACGTCGCGGCGCTGGTGCGCAAGGCCATCGAGATCGCGCGGGGCGGTCGTCCGGGCCCGGTGCTGCTGGACGTGCCGAAGGATGTGCAGCTGGCGCCGGCGCGTCCCGATAAGGGGCTTGATGCAAGGCCCATCGCGCGGACCGCACACGAGCGGCCGCCGGCGACGGCCCTGCCCGTCTCGCCCATCGTCGACGTGCGTGCGGTGGAAACGGCCGCGGACTGGATCGCCACCGCGCGCCAGCCGGTGTTCTACGGCGGCGGCGGCCTTGTCAACGCCGGGGACCAGGCCTGCGCCGCGTTCGCGGCGCGGTGCGCTGGCCGGCGCGCCCTGCACGCTGACGCTGATGGGGCTGGGCGCGGTGCCGGCGTCGTCGCCGCACTGGCTGGGCATGCTGGGCATGCACGGGACGCTGGAGGCCAACCTGGCGATGCATCACGCCGACCTCATCGTCTGCGCCGGCGCGCGCTTCGACGATCGGGTGACCGGCCGGCTCGATGCTTTCGCACCCAGTGCGCGCGTGATCCACCTCGACATCGACCCCTCGTCCATCGACAAGGTCCGGCGCGCCGACCTCGCCCTGTGCGGGGACGCGCGGACGCTGCTGCCGCGCCTGCGCCGCGCGCTGGAGCGCGGCGAGGCGCTGACGGCGCAGGAGCGGGGCGAGGTCGCGCGGATCCAGGACTGGCGCTCGCGCCGATCGCTGGCCTTCGAGGACACGCCGGAGGTGATCGCGCCGCAGGCGCTGATCGCGCGGCTGCAGGCGCAGCTCGCCGGCCGGGACGCGATCGTGTCGACGGACGTCGGCCAGCATCAGATGTGGGCGGCGCAGCACCTGGCCTTCGAGCGCCCGCGGCGCTGGCTCACCTCGGGCGGCGCCGGCACGATGGGCTACGGCCTGCCGGCGGCGATCGGCGCGCAGGTGGCGCATCCGGGGCGGCTGGTCGTGTGCGTCAGCGGCGATGCGTCGATCCTGATGAACCTGCAGGAGATGGCCACGGCGCGGCAGCACGCGCGGGGGTCAAGGTCGTGCTGTGCAACAACGGCCACATGGGCATGGTGCGGCAGTGGCAGGAGCTGCATCACGGCGAGCGCTACAGCCACAGCTACAACGCCTGCATGCCGGATTTCGTCGCGGTGGCGAAAGGCTTCGGCTGGGAGGCGGCGCGGGTCACGCGGCGGGATGCGCTCGATGCGGCGCTCGCCGAGTGCCTGGCGAGCGACGGCCCGTATTTCCTCGACGTGGCCGTCGCGCCGGTGGAGAACTGCTTCCCGATGATTCCGGCGGGGAAGGGGCATCACGAGGTGATGTTGGCGGCCCGGACGCCCTAACCCCCGCGGCAACTTGTCATCGACCGTGCGGGATCAAGTCGCCCATTCCTTGAATCGCCGTTGGCACTCTTCCGAAGGGAATCGGGCACCCGCCGCCAACATGCGATGAAGGGCCGCCGCGAGCGCGCTTTCGTCGACAACCGCGTGCGCCAGCAGTTGATCGAGCAGCCACAGCGCGCCGTGCACCGCCATGCCGTCCTTCTGGGCTTGCCTGCGCAGCCGGCCATCGCCGGTCAGCAAGGGCAAGCCGGACTGCCGCGCCAGGTAATAGCAGGAAACGTCCGCCAGAGAGCTGTTGTTGTGCTCGGCAGTGAGGTGCATGAGGTCCGCCACGGCCTCGCTGCCAAGTGATTCCACGATCAGACCGCGCCGGGTCAGCTCTTCGTGGGCAAGGTCCTGCAGTTCGTGGAGGACAAAGTCGGTGCTGCAGAAGCGGAACGGGAGTCGGAAAAGGACGTCCAGGAGATCAGCGTTCCGGAAATCAATCCAGATGTTGGTATCGCTGACGTAGACCCGCTGCATTCATGCTCCCACCGGCGCTGAGAGGGCGGGCTCGAGCGTGTCCAGCGGACGTTGCAGGAACTCGGCGGCACGGGACGGGGTGAAGAGGCCCTCGGCCAGGCCCCAGAACACGAGCGACTCGAAACGTCGCGGTTGCTCCGGCAACAGCGCCTCCGGCTCCGCGGTGCGCCAGCCAGCCTGGGAGAACTGGATGACCGCTGCCTTGTAGCCGGCCTCGTTCAGCAGGCCGAGATCCTTCAGGCGACGAAGGGCCACCTGCATCGAAATCCCGTAGCGCCGCTTTGCATTCAGGAGCTCCGCAGGATGCACGCGTGATCGGCGGTGACTGCCGAAGTCGAGCAGCACCTGTGCGCCGGGATAGAGAAACGCGCCGGCGAAGCGATGACAGCATCGCTCCTTGTCGGCTTCGGACATGTCCTCCGGCAAGGCCATCACCCAGTGGCCGAGCTCATGTGCCGCCGTGAAGCGCATGCGCTCACCTGGCCGCGCGGTATTGAGCGCGATCAGCACATGTTCGTGATCCTCCGTGGCGGCGCACGCACCGTCGAAGTCATCTTGCGCATCGAGCAGCGCCACCTTGATGCCGCGCTCTTCCAGCAACTGCGTCAGGTTCGCGATGGCATCGCCGCCGATGCCCCAGTCGCGGCGCAGGCGCTCCGCCGCGCTCTCCGCCGCGTCGAAGGACTCGACCTGAAGGATCTGAGGGGCCGTCGGGGCGATGCGGACATTGACGGCGTCGAAGCAGCGCTCGAGACCGATATAGCGTTCGAGGTGGTCGCGCATCTGCTCTTCCACCTGTCGCTGCCGGTACTTCGGCATGCGGGCCAGCTTGCGGAACTCGAGCGGCGACAAGGTCACGGCTTCAGCGCGGAAGAAGTACTCGGGTCGCACGCCCAGAGCTTTGGAGAACTGGAGCAGGCGCGTCGAATTCGGGATGGCGTCGCCGCGCTCGAACTTGCTCAGTGCTTGCTTGGTGATGTCACCGATGGCCTGGGCCAGTGCGTCAAGGCTGAGCCCTTTCAAGACGCGGGCCCGCCGGAGTCGGTCGTGGATCATCGCGTGCTCCTAGGTTGACGGGAATTCTATTCCTGATCGTTTCGTCAACCAACGACTGATTCAAGTAGCGTGTCCAGTCGCGCCCCGGCTACAGGAGACCCCCAATGACTCGTCCCTTCGCTCCGAGCAATCCCGAGCTCTTCGAACAAGGCCTGCAGACCCGACGCGAGGTCCTCGGCGATGCGTACGTCGATGCCGCGCTGCAGAACGCCACCGACTTCACCATCGACATGCAGGAACTGGTGACCCAGTACTGCTGGGGCGATGTCTGGAACCGGCCGGGGCTGGACCGGCGCTCACGCTCGCTGCTGAACCTGGCGATGCTGACCGCGCTGAACCGGCCGCACGAACTCAAGATCCACGTGCGCGGCGCGCTCAACAACGGGCTCACGCGCGAGGAGATCAAGGAGGTCTTCCTGCAGACGGCGATCTACTGCGGCGTGCCGGCGGCGATCGATGCGTTCCGCGTCGCCGCCGAGGTGTTCAAGGAGATGGACGCCTGACGCGCGCCGCCCGCTTGGCGCGGCGCGCGCGGACTCACTGCAGCAGTTCGGCCACGGACGGGTCGATGCCGGGCGGCGGTGCGCTGCAGTCGCTGCCGATCCACTTGTGGACCGACGTCGATTCATAGGTGATCGGCATGCCCTGCGCGGTCGTGCCCTTGAACGTCACCTTGACGGTGGCGCTGGACTTGTCGGTGACCTGGTAGGAGCCGTTGCCCATGCCGCTGGCCGTCGCGCTCTTGCAGCTCATCGTGAAGGTGCCGCTGGTGGCATCGCCGGGCTTCACTTGCGTGGTGCAGTCGTCGACGCTCTGCGGCTTGGGCAGGGCGAACTCGGGGCTCTGCTGGCAGTCCAGATGCGGGCTGGCGCCGGTGGGCAGGCCGACCTTGGCCATCGCGGCGGCGAGGCTGCTCTTCTGCTGCGGCGTCAGGGCGCCGTTGATTTCGAAGATCGTGGGCATCTTCCGGCCGTTGAGCGTGTTGACGCTCGCGCTGGCCCACAAGCCGGGCTTGACGCTGATGGATTGGGCTTGGGCGGGCGCCGACAGCGTCAGCAGGCCCAGCGACAGGGCGAGCGCCGAAGCGGCGGCGGAAGAGAGACGGAAGCGGGAAGCGCGCATGCGTGAGCCTCGTGGAATCGGACGACGAGGCGCAGTCTCCACGGGCACGGCTACCGCTGTCGAGGCGGCTTGCCCCCTTCAAAGGGGGCGGGTGTGACCGAGGTCATGTCGGCCGGTGGACCGGCATGCCATGCCGTGCCGTCCTCGAAAGTGACCCGCGTGACGGCGGCGTGGGATTGCGGGCAGCGCATCGGACGGGCCGGTGACTGATCACGCGGCCGGTCGAATTCATGGCTCATGTCGACGTGATGCGCCGGCGCGATGCTGCCGTCGCTGATCGAAACGCCGGCGAACTCGCTGAGCACCTCGTGGCCGGTGCCGCGCTCGCGAACGCAACCGAGCTCGACAGCGACGATGCCCCGCGGGCCGCGGTTGGTCAGCACCAGGGCGAGCTCGCCGCGCACCGGCTGGAGCTCGAGCACCATCGGCGCGGTCGGCAGGTCGATCCAGTCGGGCGGATAGACCGGAGGGGAATGCGGCTCGGATTGCCCGAGCGCGGGCAGGCCGGCGATGGCGAGGAGCAGGCCGGCGAAAGGGGGGGCGAGGCGGGAACGGGTGATCACACGTCGATGTTGGCCGCGCGCAGCGCATTCGTCTCGATGAACTCCCGGCGCGGCTCCACCTCGTCGCCCATCAGCATCGTGAACACCCGGTCCGCCTCGATCGCGTCCTCGATCTGCACGCGCAGCAGGCGGCGCACCGTCGGGTCCATCGTCGTTTCCCACAGCTGCTCGGGGTTCATCTCGCCCAGGCCCTTGTAGCGCTGCCGGCCCACGCTCGATTCCGCCTGCGTCATCAGCCAGGCCATCGCGCCGCGGAAGTCCGTCACCTTGCTTTCCTTGGCCTTCTCGCCTTCGCCCTTGCGGATCACCGCTTCCTCGCCCACCAGGCCCTTGAAGGTCTTGCCGGCCTCGGCCAGGACTTCATAGTCCGCGCCGTGCACGAAGTCCGCCGTGATGATGCTCGAGCGCACGTTGCCGTGATGGCGACGGCTGATGCGCAGCAGCTGCTTGTCGGTGCGCGGATCCGTCTCGGCCGTCACCACCGCGTCGTGCAGCGCCGAGGCCAGCGCCGTCGCGGAGATCTCCGCCGCGTCCTTCGTGTCCAGGTTCAGCGACAGGCCCGACGCCAGCAGGTGCAGCGCCTCGCCGTCCATCCAGGCGGACAGGCGCTCGATCACGTTCTGCGCCGCCACGTACTGGCGCGCCTTGGTCTCCAGGTCCTCGCCCTTGAGCACCGGACCCGCGCCCACGCCGGCCGTGTGCAGCTCGGCATCGTTCAGCGCGACCTTCAGCAGGAAGCCGTCCAGCTCGTGGCCGTCCTTCAGGTACTGCTCGTGCTTGCCGACCTTGACCTTGTACAGCGGCGGCTGCGCGATGTAGATGTGGCCGCGCTCCACCAGCTCCGGCATCTGCCGGTAGAAGAAGGTCAGCAGCAGCGTCCGGATGTGCGCACCGTCCACGTCCGCGTCGGTCATGATGATGATGCGGTGGTAGCGCAGCTTGTCCGGATTGAAGTCGTCGCTGCCCGCGCCGCGGCCAATGCCGGTGCCCAGCGCCGTGATCAGCGTGATGATTTCATTGCTGGTCAGCAGCTTCTCGTAGCGCGCCTTCTCGACGTTCAGGATCTTGCCGCGCAGCGGCAGGATCGCCTGGAACTTGCGGTCGCGGCCCTGCTTCGCGGAGCCACCGGCGGAGTCACCCTCCACGATGTAGATCTCGCACAGCGCGGGATCCTTTTCCTGGCAGTCCGCCAGCTTGCCCGGCAGGCCCATGCCGTCCAGCACGCCCTTGCGCCGCGTCATCTCGCGCGCCTTGCGCGCCGCTTCACGCGCCCGCGCCGCCTCGACGATCTTGCCGCAGATGATCTTGGCGTCGGTCGGGTTCTCCAGCAGCCAGTCGCCCAGCTTGCTCGCGACGATTTCCTCCACCGGGCCGCGCACTTCGCTCGACACCAGCTTGTCCTTGGTCTGCGAGCTGAACTTGGGCTCCGGCACCTTGACGCTGACCACGCAGGCCAGGCCTTCGCGCATGTCGTCGCCGGTGACGTCGACCTTGGCCTTCTTGGCCAGTTCGTTGTCCTCGATGTACTTGTTGATCACCCGCGTCATCGCCGCGCGCAGACCCGTCAGGTGGGTGCCGCCGTCGCGCTGCGGGATGTTGTTGGTGAAGCAGAGGACGCTTTCATTGAAGCCGTCGTTCCACTGCATCGAGACCTCGACCCCGATGTTGGTGTTCTGCTCCGACATCTTGTCGCCCTGGGCGTGGAAGATGTTGGGGTGCAGCGCCGTCTTGCCCTTGTTGATGAACTCGACGAAGCCGCGCACGCCGCCCGCGAAGGCGAAGTTGTCTTCCTTGTTGTTGCGCTCGTCGACCAGGCGGATCTTCACGCCGTTGTTCAGGAACGAGAGTTCGCGCAGGCGCTTGGCCAGGATGTCGTAGTGGAACTCGGAGTTCTGCGTGAAGATCTCCGTGTCCGGCAGGAAGTGGACTTCCGTGCCGCGCTTGTCGGTCTCGCCGACGATCTTCATCGGGCTGGTCTCGAAACCGTCGCGGACCTCGATCAGGCGGTCCTGCGGCACGCCCTTCTTGAACTCCAACTGGTGGACCTTGCCTTCGCGGCGCACCGTCAGGCGCAGCGTCTTGGACAGCGCGTTCACGCAGGACACGCCCACGCCGTGCAGGCCGCCCGAGACCTTGTAGCTGTTCTGGTTGAACTTGCCGCCGGCGTGCAGCTCGGTCAGCGCGATCTCGGCCGCCGAGCGCTTGGGCTCGTGCTTGTCGTCCATCTTCACGCCGGTCGGGATGCCGCGACCGTTGTCGATGACGGAGATCGAGTTGTCGGTGTGGATGGTGATGACGATGTCGTCGCAGTAGCCAGCCAACGCCTCGTCGATCGAGTTGTCGACCACCTCGAACACCAGGTGGTGCAGACCGGTGCCGTCCGAGGTGTCGCCGATGTACATGCCGGGGCGCTTGCGCACCGCCTCCAGGCCTTCCAGGATCTGGATGCTGGACTCGCCGTACCCCGCGCCGTCGTTCTGCGGCGCGGGCGTCGGGGTGTTCTCAGGAGTGCTGTTATCGGTCATCGGAGGGGTACTCAGGCCGCCGCGGCGGCCGCTGAAAAAACTGGCTGGAACCCCCGCCTGGCGGGGGCAGGGGGTGCGCAACGTTCACGCTCCGGGGAGCGAAGGTCGCGCAGCGACCTTAGATCCTCATCGGCATGACGACGTACTTGAAGCCGGTGTGTTCGGGGATGCTGAGCAGCGCGCTGGACGAGCTGTCGTTCAGGTCCACCCGCACCATGTCCTGCGACATGTTGGCCAGCACGTCCATCAGGTAGGTCACGTTGAAGCCGGTTTCGATCTGGTCGCCGCCGTAGTCGATCTCGAGTTCTTCCTTGGCCTCTTCCTGCTCGGCGTTGCTCGAGGCGATCGACAGCAGGCCCGGCTCGAAGGACAGGCGCACCGCCTTGAACTTCTCGCTGGTCAGGATCGCGGCGCGCTGCAGCGCGGCCAGCAGCGGCTGGCGGCCCAGGATCACGTGGAAACGGTGGTTCTTCGGGATGACGCGGTTGTAGTCGGGGAACTTGCCCTCGACCAGCTTGGTCACGAACTCCATGCCGCTGAAGCTGAACTTGGCCTGGTTGCCGGCGAAGCGCATCTCGATCGGAGCGCTCTCGTCGTCGCCCTTGCCGCCGTCCTTGAGCAGGCGCATCAGTTCCAGCACCGTCTTGCGGGGCAGGATGACTTCCTGCTTGGGCATCTCGGTGTCCGTCTCGGCCTGGGCCAGCGCCAGTCTGTGGCCGTCGGTCGCGACCAGCGTCAGGGTCTTGCCCTCGGCCACGAACAGGATGCCGTTCAGGTAGTAGCGGATGTCATGCACCGCCATCGCGAAGTGGACCTGGTTGATCAGGCCCTTGAGCGTCTTCTGTGGCACGCTGAACGCGGGACCGAAGTCGGCCGCTTCCTGCACCAGCGGGAAATCGTCGGCCGGCAGCGTCTGCAGCGTGAAGCGGCTCTTGCCGCCCTGCAGCGTCATCTTGTTCTGGTTGGACGTCAGGCTCACCGTCTGGTCCGACGGCATCGAGCGCAGGATGTCGATCAGCTTGCGCGCGCCGATGGTGGTGGAGAAGTCCCCGTCGTCGCCCTCGAACTCGACCGTGGTGCGCACCTGGATTTCCAGGTCGCTCGTGGTCAGCTCCACCTGCTTGCCCTGCTTCCGGACCAGCACGTTGGCCAGGATGGGCAGGGTGTGGCGCCGTTCCACGATGCCGGACACCGCCTGCAGCGCGGCAAGCACTTTGTCCTGGCTGTCTTTCAACACGATCATGTCAACCTCTCTCCACTGTTGGCTGTTCGGGCGAACGCGGCATTTTCGCTGAAGGCGAAGGCGTTTTTCCTCATCCCTTCAGCGTTTGCTCCAGCACATGCAACTGCTGGTTCAACTCGGTGTTCTTCTGACGCTCGCCGCCGATCTTGCGGACCGCATGCAGCACCGTCGTATGGTCGCGGCCGCCGAACAGCTCGCCGATCTCCGGCAGGCTCTTCTGCGTCAGCTCCTTGGCCAGGTACATCGCGATCTGGCGCGGCCGGGCGATGCTGGC
>NZ_VOSR01000234.1:0-1525 GCF_007997345.1 Mitsuaria sp. TWR114 | reverse complement strand
GCTCGGCGGTGGTGCCGGCGGGGACGAAGCGCAGGCCGCGGCAACGTCCGTCGGCGTAATAGCCGTGTTCGACGTCGATGCGCAGCAGGGGGAGGTAGGGGCCCATGAGGTACTCCTTCGCGGTCAGCCGCGGGCCCCGACGCCCACGCCCGGCGTGCGCACCGACGGCAGCTGGGCATCGGACTGGCGGGCGTCGATGGTGAGCAGGCGCACCCGGTACAGCACCGAGGGCAGGTAGCGCCCGCCGAGCACGCCCCACAGCGTCGCCATCTCGTTGAGGCTCAGCGGCTCGATGGACAGCGTGAGCTTGTCCAGGCGCGGATCCATGCCGGGCGAGTTCTGCGTGTCCAGCACCGGCGTGGCCTGGAAGCAGGCGATGGTGCTGCCGATGAGCTTGAGCGCTTCCGGGTAGGTGGTGCCGCCGTAGTTGGCGGCGAACATCACCAGCAGGTTCAGCTGCACCGGCGGGGCGGAGCGGGCCAGGCGCTCGCCGCTGCCCAGCGCCTGGGCCGGCAGGCTGGCGACCGGGTCGCGTTCCAGGTTCACCAGGAAGGCGGCGAGCCGGTGCGAGGCGCCGGCTGCCGGTCCGCCGTCGGCCTCGTGCAGCGCGGTCACCGCGACCAGGTCCTCCGCCGACTGGTGCGAGCGGCGCAGCACGGCGTTGAGGTGGCCGGCGAGGTGGAGGAGGACGGCGTCGATCATGGTGGGGCCGAGGGCGGGTGGGAGGTTCGACGCCGCGAGGCGCCGGAGGGTCGATGGGATGAACGATAGGAGCGCGCCCCGCCGCGGCCCATCCGGCGGATGCGGATGTTGGCCGTCCCGATTGCCGAGATCCGCCTCGGTGTTCCGCAGGTCGATGCGGGCGCGGCTGTCAAGCTGTCAACCCTGCCGGGGCGCAGGGGCTGACGCGCGCGGCCCGCGCTCCTAGACTCCGCGCCATCACACGCCCGCAGAGGCGTGTCGCAGGGAGCAATCACCATGGACAGGAGCAGCGGCGGGGGCTCGGTGCCCGCGATGCCAGCGTTGGCCGCGCCATCGCGGCGAAGGTCGCCGGTGCGGACGGATCGGTCGCCGGCGGCGTGCTTGCCGCCGCGCCGCGCGAGTTCCTGCTCGGCGACTGGCGCGTGGAGGTGCGGACCCGGCGGCTGAGCCGCGGCGACGAGACCGTGGTGCTGGAGCCGCGGCCGATGGCGGTGCTGGTCGCGCTGTGCCGCCAGCCGGGCGAGGTGGTGTCCGCCGAGGCGCTGCTGCAGGACTGCTGGCCCGAGGCGACCACGCTGGGCGACAACCCGGTGCACAAGGTGGTGGCCGGCCTGCGCCGCGCGCTGGGCGACATCGGCAAGCTCTTCCCCGACACCGCCGCCGAGTTCAAGGGAGCGGACTCGATGGTGCTGCTGGCCGAGGCCTACCGCCGCGTGAAGGCGCTGGGCTGGGTCATTGGCAACGTCGACACGACCATCGTGGCGCAGCAGCCCAAGATGGCGCCGCACATCCCGGCGATGCGCGAGCGGCTGGCGCAGGTGCT
>NZ_VOSR01000233.1:0-8506 GCF_007997345.1 Mitsuaria sp. TWR114 | reverse complement strand
GCCGGCCAGTTCGTCTTCTTGGGGGCTGCTCATGAGGCTCGGCGAGGAGGACGGAAGCGCGCCACGCGGGCCGCGCCGGATTGGGCATGGCGTTTCACGCCCAGCCGCTGCTTGTACCAGAGCGGCGTGGCGCCCCGCTTCAGGCGCCAGTTCTTCTTCGGATGCGCGTAGACCGGGACCGGCGACGCGTAGCCGCCGATCGAGCCATCCGCCAACGTGCCGTCGACGGACAGGTCGGACCAGGTCGACTGCAGCGCCTGGTTGGCGGAATCCACCTGCTCCTGGACGCTGGCGTGCACGTCGCTGACGGCGGTCTCGAACTGGCCCTTCATCTTCTGGAGTTCCTCCAGTTCGATGGACCGGTTCACTTCCGCCTTCACGTCGGCGACGTAGCGCTGCGCCTTGCCCAGCAGCGTGCCCACCGTGCGGGCCACGCGCGGCAGGCGCTCAGGGCCGAGCACGACCAGCGCCACCGCGCCGATCAGGATCAGCTTGTCGAAGCCGAAATCGACCATGCGGGTCGTGCTCAGCTACGGGTCTTGGCGTCGACGTCGACGGTGTTCGGATCGGCCGCCTTGTTGGTGTTGGCCACCTGCTGCGGCGGCGCGTCGGACGAGGTGCCGTCCTTCATGCCGTCCTTGAAGCCCTTGACCGCGGCGCCCAGGTCGCCGCCCACGTTGCGCAGCTTCTTGGTGCCGAACACGGCGATGACGACCACCAGCACGATCAGCCAGTGCCAGATGCTCAAACTACCCATGACATTCTCCAGAGTCGGAAGTCGAAATTCTAAGGGGCGCTCATGACAGCCATACCGGCGATCTGCGCCCCTCCCTGCCCGCATCAGCGGCTTATGCGCCTCACCCTACCCGCTGGGCGAACGCAACCCCTCGTATATCGAGCGGTCGGCGCTGGCTTTCCGGGGCGGCCGCGGGCGAAGCGGGGGATGTTCAGCCCTTCGACCAGGGGCGAGGCCCGCCGATCGCATGCATGTGGAGGTGGAACACCTCCTGACCGCCATCCGCCCCGGTGTTGACCACGGTGCGGAAGCCGTTGGTGACGCCCAGTTCCTTCATCAGCCGCGGCACCAGCACCGACATCTTGCCCAGCAGCGGCGCATGCTCGGGCTGCAGGTCGGCCATGCTGGCGATGTGCTGCTTGGGGATCAGCAGGAAATGCACCGGCGCCCACGGGTGGATGTCGTGGAAACCGATCAGGTCGTCGTCCTCGTAGACCTTCCTGGCGGGAATCTGGCCCTGGACGATCTTGCAGAAGATGCAGTTGGGGTCGTGGCTCATGGTGGCGGCGGTCGGGAATTGCGGCGAACCGGAATCAGGCGGAGGGCGGGCGCGGCGAGGCGCTGCCTCAGGTCGGCATCGGCCGGCGGTCGTTCATCGCCAGCCAGCCGCGCACGATGCGGTACAGGAACCAGATCGAGATCAGGCACCAGGCGATCCAGCCCGGGATGATGAACAGCAGCCACAGCGGGATCGTCACCACGTACAGGATCCCGCACCACAGCACGCTGCGCAGGCGCCAGGAGAAGTGGGTGGCCTGCCAGGTGCCGACGGCCTCGTCGCGCTTCACCAGGTCGACGATCACCGCGACGATCAGCAGCACGATGCTGGCCTGCACGCCGGGCAGCAGTGCGCCGATGGCGACGATCGCGTGCAGCACGTAGCTGATGATGCCGACGGTGCGCAGACTGGCCTCGCGCTGCGGATCCAGGGCAACGGACGGCGGTGGCGGATCGAACGACTCGGTCATGGGCGCTCCTGTGCTTGTCTGCTGGCGAATTCCTCGAGGCCGGACAGGCCTTCGCGGCGGGCGAGCTCGGCCAGCACCCGCTCGGGCCGCACGTCGAGCGCGGCCAGCGCCACGATCGAGTGGAACCAGAGGTCGGCGACTTCGTAGACCAACTTGTCGGGCGCGCCATCCTTGGCGGCGATCACGACCTCGGTCGCTTCCTCGCCCACCTTCTTGAGGATCTGGTCCAGGCCCTTGGCGAAGAGCCTGGCGACATAACTCTTGTCGGGATCGCCCTCGGCGCGGCGCTGCGCGACCACGTCGCCCAGGTGCGCGAGCACGTCCCGCGAGAGGGACGCGCCGGCGGCGGTGTTGTCGGTGCTCATCGCGCTCAGGCCTTGTAGATGGTGGCCGGGTCCTTGAGGACCGGCTCGACGGTGGTCCAGCGACCCTGCTCGAGCTTCTGGAAGAAGCAGCTGTGGCGGCCGGTGTGGCAGGCGATGCCGGGCTCATGGCCGTGCTGGGTGATGGTCAGCAGCACCACGTCGTTGTCGCAATCCAGGCGGATGCCGTGGACCTGCTGCACATGGCCGGACTCCTCGCCCTTGTGCCACAGCTTCTGGCGCGAGCGGCTCCAGTACACCGCCTCGCCACGCTCGGCGGTGCGGGCCAGCGCCTCACGGTTCATCCACGCGAACATCAGGATGTCGCCGGAGCCCTGCTCCTGCGCGATGACGGGCACCAGGCCGTCGCGGTCCCACTTGATCTGATCGAGCCAGTCCATCGCGGCAGTGTAGTCCGGCCCTGCCGACGTCGCCGGTCGCGCGCCCTCAGACGACATGGGTGAGCCCGACATGGAAGCGCTCCGCGGCGAACCACTGCAGCACCGGGATCGTGCCCGGCAGCACCGGCTGGACCTGCACCGGCAGGTGCTGCCAGCTCATGGCCTGGCCTTCGCGCATCTCGAATTCGCCGGTCCATTCGTAGACCTTGCAGAAGTGCAGCCGCACCTTGGCATGCGGGTACTCCATCAGCTCGATCTTCCAGGGATGGGCCGCGCCGATGGTGATGCCGAGTTCCTCGTGCAGTTCGCGGCGCAGCGCCTGTTCCACCGTCTCGCCCGCCTCGAGCTTGCCGCCCGGGAACTCCCAGTAGCCGGCGTAGACCTTGCCCTCGGGGCGCGAGGTCAGCAGGAACTCGGTCTCCCGGCCGCCCGCCTCGCGGCGCACCAGCACGCCGACGGCAACGTCCACCGGCACACGGTCGGTGGCGGCGGACGGGCTGTGCGGATTGGCCTGTTGCGGCTCAGACATGGTCGAGGCCCTCCGGTGCGTCGCGGTCCGCGGTCGCAGCGACGGACGCGACCGGCGCCATGCCTTCATCGGCACCGCCGCGGCCGGCCAGGTCGCGGGCGAACTGGTAGGCGACGCGGCCCGAGCGCGAACCGCGCTCCAGCGCCCAGACCAGCGCCGGCTGGCGTGCCGCCTCGATGCGGGCGGCGTCCAGACCGAAGTGCGACAGCCACTGGGCGACGATCGCCAGGTACTCCTGCTGACTGAAGCTGTAGAAGCTGATCCACAGCCCGAAGCGCTCGCTCAGCGAAATCTTCTCCTCCACCGCCTCGCCCGGATGCACCTCGACGTTGCCGTCGCGCTCCGAGTGGGTGTAGCCGAGGTTGTCCTTCATCTGCTCGGGCAGCAGGTGGCGGCGGTTGCTGGTGGCGTAGATCAACAGGTTGTCGGTGGCGGCGGCGACCGAGCCGTCCAGCATCGACTTCAGCGCCTTGTAGCCGGCCTCGCCCTCGTCGAAGCTGAGGTCGTCGCAGAAGATCACGAAGCGCTCCGGCCGGTCGGCGACCAGGTCGGCCAAGTCCGGCAGGTCGACCAGGTCGGCCTTGTCGACCTCGATCAGGCGCAGCCCCTGGCCGGCGAACTCGTTCAGGCAGGCCTTGATCAGCGAGCTCTTGCCGGTGCCGCGCGCGCCGGTCAGCAGCACGTTGTTGGCGGGCTGGCCCTGCACGAACTGGCGGGTGTTGCGCAGCAGCCGCTCCTTCTGCGGCTCGACTTCCTTGAGGTCGGCCAGGCGGATCGTCGACAGGTGGCGCACCGGCTCGAGCCGCGCGCTCGCGCCGCGCTTGCGGTAACGGAAGGCGACCGCCGCCTCCCAGTCGGGCGGCGTCAGGGGCTGGGGCAGCACGGCCTCCAGGCGGCTCAGCAGCGCGTCGGCGCGCCGCAGCAGGGCATCAAGGGCGTCGGACATGGGGCCGAGTGTAGGGGCCGCGCCCCCGGTCGGCGGGCGCTGGGCGGCGGCCGGACTCAGGCGAGCATTCGCATTGCGGCATCCAACTGTTCGGTGGGAAGCCGCTTGAAGCCGGAGCGCGCATACCGCTGCAGCCGGCCGATGATGAAGCTCACCAGCACCGAGGCCTGCGCCTGGGCCTCGACCGTCGGGGTGCTGGAGCCCGAGGCCTCGGCCGCGGTGCGCAGCGCCTGGCGCAGCGAGGACTCGACCTTGTCGAAGAACTGGTTCATGCGCGCGACCAGACGCTCGTTCTCGTAGACCAGCGCGTCGCCGACCATCACGCGGGCCATGCCAGGGTTGCGTTCGCCGAACTGCAGCAGCACCGCGACGATGCGCTGCGCCTGGGCCAGTCCATCCGTCTCGCGCTCGGCGATCTGGTTGAGCAACGAGAAGATGCTGGTCTCGATGAACTCGATCAGCCCCTCGAACATCTGGGCCTTGCTGGCGAAGTGCCGGTAGAGCGCGGCCTCGCTGACTTCCAGCCGCGCGGCCAGCGCGGCGGTGGTGACGCGCTCGGCGCCGGGCTGTTCCAGCATGCTGGCCAGCGTCTGCAGGATCTGCACCCGGCGCTCCCCCGGCTTGAGCCGCTTGCGTGGCAGCTCGGCCGGCTTGGCGGCGGCGGAGTCCGAGGTATCCGGGGGGCTGGTGTGCATGGGAGGGGCCGAAGTGTGCGGCGATTCTGGCACAGCCCGAACACCGCCTTGACGCCGATGCCGGACGGCGTACGGGCCGGCGTTCGACGGCCGCAGGCGCGGCCCCGGTCCGGTCAGTCGCGCAGCCAGCCCAGGCGCCGCGCCTCGTAGATGGCCTCGACCTTGGAGCGCACCTGCAGCTTGCGGTAGGTGCGTTTCACGTAAGTCATGATCGTGTGCGGCGACACATTCATGAACTGCGCGATCTCGTCGAAGGTGAAGCCCTTGGCGGCCAAGTGCAGCACCCGCGATTCCTGCTCGGACAGGGCCACGACCTGCTCGTCGACCAGCGGCATCGGGGCCGACTCGCCGAAGCCGCGCGGATGGGCGCCCGCGCCCTGCGGCGCCAGGCGCAGCAGCAGGCGACGCGCGATCACCGGCGAGATCGGGCTGCCGCCCGCGCGCAGCGAGCGCAGCTGGCCGGGCAGGTCCAGCGCCAGCGAGTCCTTGAGCAGGTAGCCGGTCGCGCCGGCTTCGATGCTCGAGAGCACATGCTGCTCGTCGCCGAAGACCGAGATGACCATCACCTCGCACTCGGGCGCGACATGCGCGGCATGGCGGATCAGTTCGATCCCGCTGCCGCCGGGCAGGTCGAGGTCGACCAGCAACACGTCGGGACGCGTCTGGTCGAACATCTTCCGCCCCTGCTGGAGATCGGTGGCCATGCCCACCAGACGGATGTCCGGCGCTTTTTCCAGGGCATGGGCGAACGCTTCGCGGAAGCGAAGCTGATCTTCGACGATCAAGACGCTGAACAGTGACATGCAATCCCTCACGGCTATGGAGCCGCTGCGGGGCGCATTCTGGGATGTCGCGTCTTTCAGCGGCAATCCCCAGCTTGCAGTGGTATGACCTTCGACCATCCCCGACTCCTGAGCGTTACGCGAGGGCAAAGCACGCTCCCGGAAACGACCGAGCCCCCTCGTTCGGAGGGGGCTCGGTGGGGAATTCCGCCCCTCTGGGGGAGCGCCGGGGACGCCCCCAGAGCACGAACTCAGCTCAATGCGAGCGGATCATCGTGCCGTAGGCCTGCTCGGAGAGGATCTCCAGCAGCATCGCGTGGGGCACGCGGCCGTCGATGATGTGCACCGCCTTGACGCCGCTGCGGGCCGCGTCCAGCGCCGAGGCGATCTTGGGCAGCATGCCGCCGGACAGCGTGCCGTCGGCGAAGAGCTCGTCGATCTCGCGGGCCGAGAGGTCGGTCAGCAGCTTCCCCTGCTTGTCGAGCACGCCGGGGGTGTTGGTCAGCAGCACCAGCTTCTCGGCCTTGAGCACCTCGGCCAGCTTGCCGGCGACGACGTCGGCGTTGATGTTGTAGCTCTCGTTGCTCTCGCCGAAGCCGATCGGGCTGATCACCGGGATGAACTGGTCGTCCTGCAGCGCCTTCACGACGCTGGGGTCGATTGCGACGATGTCGCCGACCGAGCCCACGTCGTGCTCCTTGGCCGGATCGTCCTTGTCGATCAGCTTGAGCTTCTTGGCGCGGATCATGCCGCCGTCGCGGCCGGTCAGGCCGACCGCCTTTCCGCCGGCGACATTGATCAGGCCGACGATGTCCTGCTGCACCTCGCCGGCCAGCACCCATTCGACGACGCTCATCGTCTCCTCGTCGGTGACGCGCATGCCCTGGATGAAGTGGCCCTTCTTGCCGAGCTTGTTGAGCGCATCCTCGATCTGCGGACCGCCGCCGTGCACCACCACCGGGTTCAGGCCGACCAGCTTGAGCAGCACCACGTCCTCGGCGAAATCCTGCTGCAGCGCCGGATCGGTCATCGCGTTGCCGCCGTACTTGATGACGATGGTCTTGCCGTGGTACTTGCGGATGTAGGGCAGCGCCTGGGACAGCAGCTCCGCCTTGTCGCGTGGCGGGATGTGGCTGAGGTCGGCGTCGTGGACGGGCGGGGTGTTGCTCATGGTGCTGTCCGGATGAGGCGGAAGGGGGTGGCGAAAGGGGTGGTGGTGGGAGCCCTCCAGGGAGGGCGCGCAAGTCGAACGGGCGCCATTCTAGGACCGGCAAAATCGGCGCCATGCAAGTGCAGCAATACCTGAAGCTCTCGGTCCTCGTGGCAGTGCTGACCATCGCCCTGAAGACGGCCGCCTGGTGGTGGACGGGCTCGGTGGGCCTGCTGTCGGACGCGCTCGAATCGGGGGTGAACCTGGCCGGCGCGCTCTTCGGCCTGGCGATGGTGACCATCGCCCGCCGTCCGCCCGACGAGGACCACCCCTTCGGCCACCACAAGGCGGAGTACTTCTCCAGCGCCTTCGAGGGCGCGCTGATCCTGGTGGCCGCGCTGGGGATCGGCTGGGCCGCGATCGAGCGGCTGCGCACGCCGCAGCCGCTGGAGGCGCTGGGCGTCGGCATGGTGCTGTCGCTGGTGAGCACCGCGATCAACGGCGCGCTGGCCTGGAAGATGCTGCGGGCGGCGCGGGAGCACCGCTCGATCGCGCTGGAAGCCGACGCGCGCCACCTCTTCACCGATGTCTGGACCTCGGTCGGCGTCGTGGCCGGGCTGGTCGGCGTGCTGCTCACCGGCTGGACCTGGCTGGATCCGGTGCTGGCCATCCTGGTGGCGCTGAACATCCTGCGCGAGGCGATGCACCTGATGTGGCGCTCCACCGCCGGCCTGATGGACATGGCGCTCGAACCCGAGGACCAGCAGGCGATCTCCGCCGTGCTGAAGGGCTTCGCGTCGCCGGAGCTGCGCTTCGACCATGTCGCTACTCGCGTGGCCGGGCAGCGCCGCTATGTCGATTTCCACCTGCACGTGCCGGCGCGCTGGACGCTGGGCGAGGCCGCGAAGCTGCGCGGCGAGGTCGAGCAGGCGCTGATGCGCGCGCTGCCAGGCATCCGCGCCAGCATCCAATTGCTGCCGGTGAATGTCGAGACGCGCTTCGCCGAGCAGGCCGCGCAGGAGGCCCAGGCCCAGGCGCAGGAGGACACCCCGGAGGACGCCCCCGGCGCTCCCTCCCCGCACACCCCACCCACCCCCAAGGAAGGACAGGCATGATCGCGCTGCTCCAACGCGTGAAGGAAGCCCGGGTCGATGTCGGCGACCGCTGCACCGGACGCATCGGGCCGGGCCTGCTGCTGCTGGTCTGCGCCGAGCCGCAGGACAACGAGGCGGTGGCCGACAGGCTGCTGCAGAAGATCCTGAAGCTGCGCATCTTCAGCGACGAGGCCGGCAAGATGAACCGCAGCCTGCAGGACGTGGGCGGCGGGCTGCTGGTCGTCTCGCAGTTCACGCTGGCGGCGGACACCTCCGGCGGCAACCGGCCCAGCTTCACCGGCGCGGCGCCCGCCGAGCTCGGCCGCCGGCTCTACGACCACCTGGTGCGCTCGGCCCGGGCGCAGCATCCGGTCGTGCACACTGGCGAATTCGGCGCCGACATGCAGGTCAGCCTGGTCAACGACGGGCCGGTGACCATTCCGATGCGGATGTGACAGACCGCCGAGCGACGACTTGAACGACCACCCGATGAAGGGGAGCCAACGATGATCAGCTACGTGACCTTGGGCAGCAACGACCGCCGCGCGGCCAAGGCCTTCTACGACGCGGTGCTCGCGCCGCTGGGCCTCAAGCCCGGCTACGCGGACGACGAGATGGTCGGCTACGGCCCCGAGGGCGGCGAGACCCAGCTCTGGATCGTGCAGCCGTTCAACGGCCTGGACGCGAGCGCCGGCAACGGCACGATGCTGGGACTGGCCGCCTCGACGCGGGCCCAGGTCGACGCGGCCCACGCGGCGGCGCTGGCCGGCGGCGGCCGGGATG
>NZ_VOSR01000232.1:0-2159 GCF_007997345.1 Mitsuaria sp. TWR114 | reverse complement strand
CCGGAAGCGGCGCCGAGGCAACGCCAGAACCCGCACCCCAGGACGACCACCCGCTGCTCCGGGCCATCGGCCGGGACACCGTCTCGCTCGAGCAGCTGTCGCAGCGCAGCGGCTGGCCGCAGGACGAGCTGAACGCCACCCTGCTGGACCTGGAGCTCGAGGGCCTCGTCGCCCGCCTCCCCGGCGCGCTGTTCCAGCGCCGTCGCCGGGCCTGAAGCATCCGTGGATGTCGACGGCCGCCGGGGCTCATTTCGGCCGGAAGGGCTTTCGGGCGGTCGGTTATAGTGCCCGCCATGTTCGACGTGCTCGTCTATCTGTACGAAACCTACTGGCGGCCCGACGCCTGCCCGGATCACGCCCAGCTGACCCGGAAATTGTCGGCAGTCGGCTTCGAGGATGACGAAATCCGCGACGCGCTGTCCTGGCTGGACGGCCTGGCCGCCTCGGCCCAATCGCACCACGGCGAGCCCGGCGAGCGTAGCCTGCGCATCTACACCCGCGAGGAGCAGGAGCACCTGGGCGAAAGCTCCGTCGGCTTCATCAGCTTCCTGGCCTCGGCCGGCGTGCTGCCGACCGCGATGCGGGAAATGGTGATCGACCGCGCGATGGCGATCCCCGGCGGCCCGCTGGACCTCGAGGACCTGAAGATCATCGTGCTGATGGTGTTCTGGAGCCTGGGCGAGGAGCCCGACGCGCTGATCCTCGACGAACTGTTCGTCGCGCCCGAAGAGCGCCTGATCCACTGAACCGCGCGCCAGCGCTCAAAAAGAAACCGGCCCCGCATCGCGCGGCGCCGGTTTTTTCATTGGGGCGGCGGCAACAGCGCCCCGCCCTCACCCTGCCCTCACCCGCCCTCAGGCGAGCAGCCGGCTCGGATCGACCTCGAGCTTGGCCAGCGCGTTGCGCGTCGCCTTGACGGTCAGCGATTCATCCTGGGCGGGCAGCATCAGCCCGGCCTGCAGGAAAGCCGCCAGGCGGCTCAGCTGGAACAGCACGCCCCGCCCCTGCGGCGAGACGAACAGGATCAGGTGGTGCCGCAGCCCGCGCCAGACCAGCTGGACCGGCTCCACCCGGCCCCGGTAGTCCAGCATGTACCAGCTGCCCACCTGCAGCTCGCGCGCCCAGGCCAGCATCGCCGGCGTCGGCGCGGCGCCGCCTTCGGCCACCACTTCCAGTCCGTCGCACTCGTGGCTGGACAGGTCGCGCACCAGCGTCTCGTTGATCTCGCCCGCCTCGGGCGACGGCAGCATCGCCTCCAGCGTCTCGAGCTGGCTCATCAGGTCGTCCAGGCGCTCGCGCGGGATCGCCGCGGTCTTGGCGGTGAAGGCCGCCGCCAGCGCATTGTTCAGCGAACGGATGTGCTCATCCTGGCGCTCATGGCCCATGCCCGCGTGGCCCATGCCGTCGCGCAGCGTCTTGAGCAGCGGCGGCAGGCGCCGGATCACCTCGGCCCGGTCCTCGCGCGACACCTTCGCGCTGGCCGACCAGATCAGGTCGGCCGCGGCGCGCTTCATCGCCTTGGTCTGTTCGGCCTGCGGCCCGTAGCGCACGCCGGTCACCGCCAGCACGTCGGCCCAGACCTGGAACAGGAAGTCGCGCACGCCGTCCTGCACCGGCACCTCGGACAGCATCTTGCGCAGCTCGATCGTGTACTGGATCGCCAGCGTCTCGCGCTGCTCGACCTGCTGCGCCAGCGACACGCCCTTCTTCGAGACCTCGTTCTCCTGCTCGAAGTAGTGGTCGAGGAATTTCTCGAACTCGGTCAGCACCGTCTGGAACACGCGCCGGCCGGTGTCGGGATAGGCCTCGACGACCTGCACGACGCGCTTGATCTCGCGCTCCAACGCGTCGCCGATCTCGGCGGTGGACGTGCTGAAGCCCATCACGCACGAGCCCATCCGGTCGATCAGGCGCCGCGCGGGATGGTCGTCGGTGGCGAAGAAGTCCGGCTCGCCCACGGCCACCCGCAGCACCGGCATCTGCAGCCGCGCGAACCAGACCCGGATCGCCGGCGGGATGCGCTCTTCCTGCAGGATGGCCTGGAAGAGCAAGGCGACCAGCTCGATGGTCGCGCGCTCGGCCGGCGTGTCGGCGGCGCTCTTGAGGACCTGCTTCAGCGCCTGGTTGCGATGGCGGATCTCGTCGAGCGCCTGCGGCGC
>NZ_VOSR01000231.1:0-10236 GCF_007997345.1 Mitsuaria sp. TWR114 | reverse complement strand
CCAGGGCCAGGGCCAGGGCGCGCGCAAGCGCAAGTTCGGGCAGTGAGGCGGCTCGCGCCGCGGGGGACATCGATCGCCGGTGGGACCCACGGGGCCGCGGTCGTCGCTATCATCGCCCCCGCAGACAAGGAGTCGAGATGGCATCACGCTTCTGGTTGGCGCTCCAGGTGGGCGCGCTCTTCAGCCTGTCGGCCGCGGCCCAGGACCTCACCCTGACGCGGCTGGACTGCGGCAGCGGCAGCAACGACCCGCGACGCTTCAGCGACACCTACGCCTACACCGAGACCACCAAGCCCTTCACCTTCAGCTGCTACGTCATCCGGCATGGCAACGACGTGATGGTCTGGGACACCGGCTATCTGCCGGGCTCGGTGCCCAACGCCACCAACAAGCCGCTGGCCGATCTGCTGCGGCAGATCAAGGTCGAACCCGGCGAGGTGAAGTACGTCGGCATCAGCCACTTCCACGCCGACCACACCGGCCAGCTCGCGCCGCTCAGGAATGCGACCCTGCTGATCGGCAAGGGCGACTGGGAAGGCATCACCGCCACGCCGCCGATGAGCGGCGCCAACGTCAAGGGCTTCGCCGAATGGATCGCCGAGAAGCGCAAGGTCGAGACGCTGAGCGCGGACAAGGACGTGTTCGGCGACGGCAGCGTCATGATCCTGCGCGCGCCGGGGCACACGCCGGGCCACTCGATGCTGCTGGTGCGGCTCAAGGAGATGGGGCCGGTGCTGCTGAGCGGCGACGCGGTCCACTTCCATGAGAACTACGAGCACGACGGCGTGCCCGGCTTCAACGACGATCGCGCGCAGACGCTCGCGTCGATCCAGCGCATGAAAGAGATCGAGAAGAACCTGAAGGCGACGGTCATCATCCAGCACGACCCGCGCGACATCGGCAAGCTGCCGGCCTTCCCGAACGCGGCGAAGTAGCTGGCGCGGCCGCGTCCCGCGAACCGGGTGCGATTACACGCGGGTACGGCCCTAGCATCGCGCGCATGACGCAAATTCCTTCCCGACGCCTGGTGCTGGGCGCGGCACTGGCGGCACCGGCCGTGGTGGCCGCCGCTCCCGCACCCTCCGCCAGCGCCAGCGCCAGCGCGACCGTCCTGCGCCTGGCGCCGGGCGCTCCCGGCTCGGCACTCTCGCCGCGGCGCATCGACCAGACGCTGCGCCGCATGGTGGCCGACGGCCGCGCGGCGGGCGTGTCGGCCCTGGTCTGGCAAGCGGGCGTGGAGCGCTACTTCGGCGCCCACGGCCTGGCCGACGTGGAAGCGAAGCGGCCGATGGCCCGCGACACGCTCGCGCGCATCTGGTCGATGACCAAGCCGGTGGCGTCGGTCGCGCTCATGCGGCTGTGGGACGCGGGCCGGTTCCGGCTGGACGATCCGCTGGCGCTCTACCTGCCGGAGTTCAGCTCGATGCGGGTCCATGCGGACGATGGCCGCGGCGAGCGACCGGCCGAGCGGACCCTCCTCGTGCGCGACGTGCTGCTGCACACCGCCGGGCTGACCTACGCGATGGAGGACGGCGCCGCCGATCGGGCCTTCCGCGCCGCGAGCCCGTTCGAGCGCTCGCCCGACCTCGCCGCCTTCAGCCGCGCGGTGGCCGCGCTGCCGCTGCGGCATGAGCCGGGCACGGCCTGGCACTACGGCACCTCGACCGACATCCTCGCCCGGCTGGTGGAGGCGCTGGCGGAGGAGCCCTTCGATGCGCATGTGCGTCGACACGTGCTGCAGCCACTGGGCCTGCGGGAGACCGACTGGACCGCGCCGGCCGCGCTGCAGGACCGCATGGCCGCGACCTACCGACTGTCCGCCGACGGCAAGCCGGAGCGCGAGCCCGATCAGCCCTTCACCTTCGCCAGCGGCGGCGCCGGCCTGATCGGTCCCATCGACGACTACCTGCGCTTCGCCCGGATGCTGCTCGGCGAAGGCGAGCTCGACGGCGTGCGGGTGCTGCGCCCGGCGACGGTGCGTTTGATGCTGGTCGACCACCTCGACCCGGCGATCACGCAGCGGCATTTCCTGTCGAGCCCGGGGCTGGGCTTCGGCTTCGGCGGCTCCGTGCGCATCGCGCCGCCGCTGAGGGACGAGCCGCCCGGCGCGGTGGGTGAGTTCTCCTGGGGCGGTGCCGCGTCGACGCTGTTCTGGATCGACCCGGCGAACCAGCTCGCGGTGGTGTTCTTCGCCCAGAAGCTGCCCTTCGACGACGCCCTGCATCGCGACCTGCGACGCGCGGTATACGGCTAGGCCGCTCAGGGCGCGAGCTTCGTGAACACATCGTCGCGCGCCTTCACGAGCGCGTTGTGGCAGGCGAAGCAGGTCTGGTGCTGGGCCGCGTCGACGGGCTTGCCGTCGATGAAGCGGCCGTAGCCCCAGCCGCCGCTGTCGGCGTAGCGCTTCGAATCCTTGACCATCACCTGCACCGTCGTCGGCGCGCCCGGCACCGTCGCGGCGGGGAACTCGGTGGAGCGCTGCCGCTTCCACGCCAGCTTGACCAGCATGGCGCCGTCAGGGAACGGCAGCTGGCCCAGGCGATAGGCCTTCATCGCGATCGGATTGCCGACCACGGCGCGCAATTCGTCGAGCGGTGCGTCCTCGGTGGCGACACCCACCATCTCCCATTGGCGATAGCCGTCGGGCAGCACCACGCCGTAGATCGGCGAGGCGGGTTTCGGTGGCTTGCCCTGGGCCAAGGCGGGGAGCGCGCTGGCAGTGAGCGAAGCCAGGAGAAGCATCGAGGCGAGACGGAGGGCATGCATGTGGGTCTTCCAGGCAAGTGGGGCAGTGCCACGGATCAGACCAAATTCATCGCTGCCTGGGCATTGAACCTTGGTATGGGCAGAGCCTCGTAGTGATCGAGGCTTCGGGCGGTTGCATTCAAAAACCCGTTCGTTGTGAAAGCGCTTTCACAATCGACCGATATTGCCTAGGATGCGTCCCGCCGGAGAGAAGTCGCGACCCTGGACCCGCGCCGCAGAGCGCGGGCCGGATCGCGCCGATCGGTGCCCTCCAGCACACCATCGACACCTCTTGGAGACATGAATGGGATTTCCGAACCGCATGGGCGCGCCGATGCTGCGCGCCGTCGCCCTGGGCTTGTGCGCGACTGCCGCCGCGCCGGCGTTTGCCGGCGTCACCAATCCGACCATCGGCCGCCTGTTGTGGTCCGAGGAATTCAACGGCGCGTCGTTGAACACCAGTGTCTGGACGCCCTATGACGGCAATGGCTGCCAGATCAACCTGTGCGGCTACGGCAATGCCGAGCTCGAGTACTACAGCCCCAACAACCTCTCGATCGCCGACGTGCCCTTTGAAGCCGGCACGCGCGCCCTGGCGATCCGCGCGCTGCGGCAGACCATCGGCAGCAATGAGTTCACCTCCGGAAAGGTCGATTCCTACGGCAAGGTGCAGGTGCAGTACGGAATGATCGAGATCCGCATGGCCACGCCGCAGGTCACCACCGGGCTGTGGCCGGCCGCCTGGCTGCTGGGAACCAGTCCGCAGGTCTGGCCGCGCAAGGGCGAGATCGACATCGCCGAGCTGGGCCATCGCGCCTCGGCCTGGGCCGCGGCGGGCGCGCCTTCGCCCGACCATTTCGTCGGCGCCAACGTGATCACCTGGTCGCAGGCCGCCTGCGTGGCGGGCAATGAGTCGTGTGCCGCCTCCACCGCCTGGCAGACCAAGAACTGGTACAAGCCGCAGGCCTCATTGGCGAATCGCTTCGTCAAATACCGCTTCTACTGGACCGAAAGCCAGATGCGATTCACCGTCGTCGACAACGACGGTGAACACGACATGTACGACGCGCCGTTGCCGGTGAACTCGACGGCCTTGCAGGCGCCGTTCTATCTGCTGCTGAACATGGCGGTGGGGGGCAACTTCACCGATGCGGCGACGCCCTCGCAGGTGAACGCGCCACTGCCCGCCACGATGTACGTCGACTACATCCGGGTGTATGAACTCGACGGCAAGGGAGAGGTGAAGCTGGGCAACCAGGTGGTGCCGGAAGTCGCCGGCAAATTCGGCGTGTTCACCGACAACACGGTGGTCAACAACAAGCTGGTCGCCGGCAGCACGTCCGACATCTTCCTGTGGAATGGCGCGTCGACCGCGGCCGGCAACACGCTGCCGTATGAAGGCGGCAATGTGATCGCGTGGAGCTACAACACGCCGGGACAGTGGTTCGGCGGCGGCATCCAGTCCCGCCAGGTCCGCGACCTCACCAACTACCGCAATGGCCAGCTGAAGTTCCGGATCAAGATCCCGGCCAACGTGTCCTTCAACATCGGCATTGGCGACACCTACACCAATCAGAACTGGGTGAACTTCCCAGCCAATACGACGGCATTCGGCCTGGTGCGCAATGGCGAATGGGCGACGGCGACCGTTCCCGTCTCGACGCTCATCGGACCGAAGGTCGCGCTGCAATCGATCGCCGACATCTTCATGTTCTCGGGCGACAACAACCGGCTGCCGACCTCGGCTTTCCAGTTCGCGATCGATGACGTGGTGTGGGAGTCCGGCACGACGACCCAGGAGCCGCCGACGCCGGCCGGCATCACCCAGCCGTCGGCGACCACGGTCAAGTTCACGGAGCCGACCGGCACCTGGGCCGACGTGCATTACACGGTCAACGGCGGCGGCCAGATGAATGTGCGGATGCTGAAGGAAGGCAGCGGCAATGCCTACACGGTCACCGGGCTGAAGCAGGGCGATGTCGTGCGATTCAACTTCACTTACTGGGACCCGGCCCGCAATGGCGCCTACGACACGGCGCTGCAGAGCTACACGGTGAAGTGAACACGCGGGATGAGGCGTCAGGGGATTGACGACGACTCGTCAGTCGACGATCTCCGCGCCCCATCCGTCGTAGACCACGCCATGGGTTTTCGCGAGCGCCTCGAATTGCGCCGACAACGCCATGAGCGCATCCAGGTCCGGAATCATGCGGCGAGCGGCGACCACCTGCCAGGTCGGCGCATCGTCTTCCGGACCGAAGATCCGCACATCGAAATCCAATTCGGCCAAGGCATGCGCGATCGACATCGCGGCGGCTTCTTCGGCGGCATCGAAGGCGAATTCGGGGACATGTGGCAAGGACAGATCCGCGCCGAGTTCAACCATCTGCGCCAACACCTTGGCGTCCGGATCGTCGTTGTTGACCAGGCGATCGAGGAGTTCGGGAGAAGTCGGCATGGGTGCGGCGGATGAGAGAGTGAGGAATGACCTGCCGCCGTCGGTCGCGGCGGTGCGGGATCATCCCACGGCGCAACGAGTCGATGCCCTCCGCCCCTGACGTCTTCGCTCGCGCGGCCGGGAGACTCGCGGATCGGGGCGGCCGCATTCGGCGCCCCGACTAACATCGCGCGATGGATCGAAGCATCATGGCTGTCAGGCCGCCGGGCCATCCGGCAGCTTCGCGATGACCTTGATCTCGAACTGGAACCCGGACAGCCAGGTCACGCCGATGGCGGTGGCGGTCGGATAGGGCGCCTCGCCCCAGAACTCGGCGGCGACGGCCCAGGCGCGCTCGAAGTGGGTGTGGGGATCCACCATGAAGACGGTCACGTCGATGACGTCGCGGAAGCTGCAGCCCGCCGCCGCCAGGATGGCGTTGAGGTTCCTGAACGCGAGTCGGACCTGCTCGTCCCGGTCCGGCTCGGGCGATCCATCGGCGCGGCTGCCGACCTGGCCGGACACGAACAGCAGCCCATTGGCGCGAATGGCGGGGGAGTAGCGGTGCAGCTCATAGAGCGCGTGACGATCGGGCGGGGAGACGACATCTCGAGTGAACATGACCGGCATTCCTTTGAAGCACGAATTGCGATGTGCTCACTGTAGAAATTCGCCGCCCGCCGATAAACCAGCGACTCGCACAATCACTGTTTGGGGTCGCCAAACAGTGAGGGCGGATACAACCGCCGCCTCAGCATTCTGCTGATAGGCAAGCCGTGGCGTGCTGACTATCGTCCTCCCTCATCGGCCAGCAATCACGCTGCGCGACAGCATGGAGGAAGCCCACGATGAAAGCTCATGACTCCCGGCCCAGGGTGATGCAACGCCAGCCCGCGGCCGCCGCGCATCGTGGCGATGCCATGGACGGCGCCTCGCGAACCTCGCTGGTTCACCAGTCGCCTCGCATGGTGTCCCAGCGTCAGGCCATCGACGCTGCTTTCGGCGCTGCCTGCCGACATCGGGTTGGACCCGCACCGCGCACCCTGTCTGGCGGGCGCATGGGCCCGCACGGTGCGGTCCTGCAAGGGATGTTCAACCTCACAACCGTGCCACGCCAGAGCAAGAACCGGGGTGGCGTCATGGCCGGCTACACGGCCGGGCCCAATATCGCCGATCTGCACATCGCGGCGGGCGCCAACCTCGCCGGCGAGCTGATGCAGAACTTCCTGATGACGCTCTGGGAGGTGCGCGACACCCTGCAGGCCAGGCAGGCCGCAGGTGGCCCGGCCGGCACGGTCGAGATGCATCCGGCCGGGTCTCAGGTCCTCAAGATGACCATGGAAATGCTCGCCGAGGCGGTGGGCCAGAACCCGGCCCTCCAGAACGCGCAAGCGGCCAAGCACCTGCGCCAGCTCAACAACGTGCCGCTGACCGCCAACAACAATGTCCTCGATGCGACCGTGGTCCCTGAGCATGTGCGTTATCGCGACGCGCTCATCGGCGTCGGCGGCGTGACGATGAACCCGGTCGGAGGCGGCACCACCGGTGGCACGGTGGACATGCTGCAGAACAACGCCGGCGGCGCCGCCGAGCGGGTGCTCTACGACACGGCGTTGGCCACCCTGCAGCCTTTCATGAGCATCAACGTCACGATCACCTTGCCAGTGCTGCTTGGCATCATCGGCATGCTCGAGGGAAGGATGAGCGACTTCAAGCGCTGGGCGCTCCAGGCGAAGTACGCCGTGTTCGGGTGAGGCCGAACAGGGCCGCCGGCTACTCCTCCAACCGGAACGCCCCCGCCTCGAAATCGGCGATCGTCGCGCGCGCGGCGGCGAGCTGGGAGGCCGGCACCAGCACGCGCACGCCGCCGACGGCCGGCGAGAGCAGCGAGTAGTTCTGCACCATGTGCTCGTCCGCCAGGTGCGGCGTGAGCGCGGCGGACCGGAGCACGCCCATCAGCAGGTGGGCCTCGATGGGCGAGTCGCGCGTGGCGACACAGACGAAGTCATCGGAGCTGGCGTCGGCGCGGTCGGGCATGGGTCCTCCTGGGTTCCTCCCAAGGGCCGCAGCTTAGACCGCTTCCCGCGTGGGCGCATCCGTCGTCCGGAGCGCACCGCGCGCTCAGACCGTCACCGGCGCCTGCGGCACCTGCGGCATCTGCCACTGCGTCCCCGGCGCATAACGCGCGATGTACTGCTGATGCCCCGGCATCTGCTGCACCGTCTGGTCGATGCGCGCCTTGATCCCGCCCAGGAAGCCGGCCAGCTCGCGGTCGCTCATCAGGTCGGCCGTCGGGTGATGCTGCTCGGGCATCAGGCCCTGGCCCAGCATCACCTGGATCCACGAGTTCTCGGTGAACAGCTCATTCGGCCCGCGGAACACCCGGCCGCTCTCGCGGAACAGGTCCAGCCGGTGCTGCAGCGACGCCGGCACCGACATCTCGCGCAGGTCGCGCCACATCGGCGAATCGGTCCGCTGCTGCAGGTGGTAATGCAGCACGATGAAGTCGCGGATGTGCTCCAGCTCATGCCGCATCTGGGCGTTGTACTCGTCGACGTCGGACTGCCGGATCCCGTCCTTCGGGAACATCTGCAGCAGCCGGATCGCGCTGCGCTGGATCAGGTGGATGCTGGTGGACTCCAGCGGCTCCAGGAAGCCGCTGGCCAGGCCCACGGCGACGCAGTTGCGCTGCCACACCACGTCGCGCTGGCCCGGCTTGAAGCGGATCACGCGATGCGGCGTCAGCACCTCGCCCTCGATGTTGCCCAGCAGCGCCGCGCGCGCGGTCTCGTCGTCGGTGTAGCGGCTGCTGAAGACCACGCCGTTGCCGACGCGGTGCTGCAGCGGGATCTGCCACTGCCAGCCCCAGGGATGCGCGATCGCGCGCGTGTAGGGCACCGCGTCCCGCACCGACGCGGTCTGCAGCGCGATCGCGCTGTCGCAGGGCAGCCAGTGCGACCAGTCCTGGTAGCCGACGCCCAGCGTCTGCCCCAGCAGCACCGAGCGCATGCCGGTGCAGTCGATGAAGAGATCCCCTTCGACCTCGGACCCATCCTGCAGCTTCAGCGCGCGCAGGTCGCCATCGGGCCGCAGCAGCACCTCGGCGATACGGCCCTCGATGCGGCGCACGCCGAAGCCGTCGCTGAAGCGGCGCAGGAAGGCTCCGTACAGCGATGCGTCCAGGTGGAACGCGTAGTTGATGCCGTCGCCCGGCAGATGCGCGAAGCGGTGCTGCTGCGCCGCGCGCAGTTCCAGGCAGTAGTCGCCGTAGTCCGACGCCATGCCGCGCTCGCGGCCCTTCATCCAGAAGTGCTGGAAGCCGGCGGTCCAGTGGTCGATGCCGGTGCTGCCGAACGCGTGGATGTAGCGCGCGTCGGGGTCGCGCCAGCCCTCGAACTGGATGCCCAGCTTGATGGTGGCCTGCGTCGCGGCCATGAACTCCCGCTCGTCCAGTCCGAGCAACTGGTGGAAGGTCAGCATCGTCGGGATCGTCGCCTCGCCGACGCCGACGGTGCCGATCTCGTCGGACTCGACCAGGCGGATGTCCAGCTGCTTGCCCAGGTGCTTGGCGATGCAGGCGGCCATCATCCAGCCGGCCGTGCCGCCGCCGGCGATGACGACGCGTCGCACCGGCGAGCGGGGAACGGACGGGGCGGGGGGCGTGAAGCTCATGGCGTCTCCTCCATGTCGTGGGTCGGGCGGCTTCCGGCGCGACGATGCGGGCGTCCGCAAGGACGCGTCGCTCAACGCTGCCGGAGCCGCTGGATCAGGTGGGCGCGCAGATGGCCGGCGCCCTCGGCGGTGATCGGGGCCAGCGCATGGCGGGCATGCGCGGGGATGTGGGCCGAGGTCTGGCCGTCGGCATTGAACACGTAATGGTCGAAGATCCCCTGCCAGGCGCGGCGTTGCGGCGTCGGCAGGTCGCGCAGCGACAGCAGCGCTAGCATCAGCGCGAAGACCGGTGGATCCATGTGGGCCGGCGACTGCCGCCACCAGTAGTTGATCAGCACGTTGAACGCGTCCAGCGCCTCCACCTGGTGCCACCACATGCTGGGGATGTAGAGCGCGTCGCCCGGCTCGAGCTCGGCGACCTGCGCGTGCTCGAGCGCCGTCGCGAAGCGCGGGAAGCGCTCGAAGTCGGGCTGCTTCAGGTCGACCAGGCTCACCGGCTGGCCGGCTGGCGTGAAGTCGATCGGACCGACGTACAGGTTGGGCAACTGCTCCGGCGGGAACAGCGTGAAGCGGCGATGGCCGGCCGCCACGCAGGCGATGTTGTCGGGCAGGTCGTAGTGCGGCGCGATGCGGCTGCGATTGCCCAGCCAGACGCTGGCCAACGCCTCCGGTGCCGCCGTGCCGCTGGTCGCCAGCGAGGACAGGTCCAGGTCGTTGTGCGCGCGAAAGCCGGGCAGGCACTCGTCGACCGTCGTCGAGCCGACGTAGTAGCAGGGCGGACGCTCGACCTCCGCGAGTTGGAGCAGTTCCTCCATCAGCGCCGGCAGCGGCGCGTCGGCCCGGCCGAAATTCATGCCGGTGAGGTCGTCGTTGTAGAAGATGCGGCCGTCGATCTCCGGCGGGCCGGTCATGATGGCCACCGGCGCGCCGCGCCAGTAGCCGTGCAGGTAGTCGACCGCGGCGCGGTCGGAGCGCCGCGCCTCCCGCACCATCGGCCAATGCGACACGAGGCCGCGCAGCACCACCGGCTGCGCGGCCTCGATCAGGTGGGAAGGAAGCCGACCCGGCACCAGGTCGTGGAGTTCTCGGATCGACTTCATGCGGGCATCGCCCCCGGCGGGGTCAGAACTTGTAGCGGAGGCCCAGCATATAGCGGCGTCCCGTCTGCGTGACCGCGTACACCTCCTCCTTGGTCCGGCCATGCTGGCGCAGGACCGAATCGCCGAGGTTGATGACTTCGGCCTGCAGGCTCAGGCGTTCGCTGAAGTTGTAGCCCAGGCTGACGTCCACCTGCGAGTAGGGCTCGGTGAAGATCGGCGCCGAGCGGCCCAGCTGGTTGCCGTCGTTGACCGCGGCCAGGAACTTGTCGCGCCAGTTGTAGG
>NZ_VOSR01000230.1:0-2491 GCF_007997345.1 Mitsuaria sp. TWR114 | reverse complement strand
GCCAGCCGGTGGTGGGCGCGGACAGCTCCAGCGCCGATCGCCAGCGCTGCATCGACGTGCGGCTCGAGCGCGACCGGCTGCGCCTGCAGTACGACAACCTCGTGCAGCTGCGCCGCCTGAACGGGACCGCCTGGCCCGCCACCGCGGTGCCTGGCGACACGGTGCGCTTCAACGGCTACAGCAACTACCGGTTGTTCCTGACGCGCGGCGAGCTGCGCGTGTTCAGCGCCGATGGCGACATGCGGCCGCAGCTGCTGGCCACGGTGCCGCTGGACAGCGAGCTGCGCGCGACATGGACCGTGCCCGCCGAGTGGGCGCAGGGGCCGATGGCGCGCCGCAAGCTGTACTGGCGTGTGCGGGTCTATGACCGCGATGGCCGCTTCGACGAGACCGACGACGTCCCGCTGGCGCTGGCCGATCGGCATGCGCCGGGCTTCGAGCAGGAGCCGACCGAGGCGCAGCGCCTGCTGGCGGGTTATGGCGAGAGCCGGCTGTCCATCGCCAACATCCCGATCACCGGCGGCACGGTGACGGCCAGCGGCGAAGGCATCGCGGCCGGCGAGCAGGTGAGGGCGCTCGGACTGGCGGTGCCGGTCGACGCGCAGGGCCGCTTCGTGATGCAGCAGCTGGTGCCGCGCCGCGTGCAGACCGGCGAGATCGTCGTGCGCGGCGCCGAGGGCCAGGAGCGGATCTATCGCCGCGACTTCGAACTGCCGCCGCGGGACTTCTTCTTCGTCGGTCAGGCGGATCTCACCATCGGCCATGACCGCACGACCGGCCCCGCCGCGCTGGTGACGCAGGAGCGCAACCGCTACAACAACGACACCTGGACCGAAGGGCGCCTGGCCTTCTACGGCAAGGGCATGCTCGATGAGCGCTGGACCTTGACGGCGAGCGTCGACACCGAGGAACGCCCGCTCAATGAGCTCCTGCGCAACCTCGACCGCAAGGACCCGACCTCGCTGTTCCGCCGCATGGATCCGGTGGACAGCTGGGGCACCTTCGGCGACGACTCGACCAGCGTCGAGGACGCGCCCACGCAGGGACGCATGTACCTGCGCGTGGACGACGGCCGCTCGCATGCGATGTGGGGCAACTTCAAGATCAACCTCGGCGCCGACAACACACTGGCGCAGATCAACCGCGGCTTGTATGGCCTGAAGGGGCACCTCGTCGGCGAGGAGGCGACCAGCTTCGGCGACGCCCGCTTCACTGCCGACCTGTACGCGGCCGAACCGGGCACGCTGGCCGCGCGCGAGGAGTTCCGCGGCACGGGCGGCTCGCTGTACTACCTGCGTCATCAGGACGTGAGCCGCGGCGCCGAGAAGGTGTGGCTGGAAATCCGCGATCGCGATTCCGGCTTCGTGCTGCAGCGCCGCGCGCTGATCCCGGGCAGCGACTACGACGTCGACTACCTGCAGGGGCGGGTGCTGCTGACCTCGCCGCTGCCCAGCCTGGCCGACAACGGCCAGCTGGTGCGGGCGGGCGGTCTCAGCGGCCAGCCGGCCTTCCTGGTCGTGGACTACGAGTACACGCCGCTGTCGGGCGATCTGGACACGCTGGCGGTGGGCGGCCGGACGGCGTGGTGGGTGACGGACGCGGTGCGCGTCGGCATCACCGCCGCGAAGCAGCAGCAGACCGGCGGCGACCAGCGCCTGGGCGGCGTGGACCTGCTGCTGCGCAAGAGCGAGAACACCACGCTGAAGATCGAGGCCGCGCGCAGCGATGGCCCCGGCATCGGCACGACCAGCTCGCTGGATGGCGGCTTCGGGTTCTCGCAGAACACGCTGGCCAGCGACACCCGCGGCGCGAATGCGTGGCGCGTCGAAGGGCAGGCGGACCTGACCGATCTCGGCGTCGCCAAGAGCGGGCATGTCGGCGCCTATGCGCAGCTGCGCGAGGCGGGTTTCTCGACGCCTGGACAGGTCGCGTCCAACGAGACGAGGCAGGTCGGCGTCAGCCTCACCGCGCCGGTGGGCGAGCAGGTCGAGCTGCGGCTCAAGGGCGATCACAAGGACGAGCTCAACGGCTACAACACCGATGCCGGCGAGGCGCAGGTAGCCTGGCGCGTCGATGAGCGCTGGACGGTCAGTGGCGGACTGCGGGCCGACCGCAAGTCCACCGATGCGGTGAACACCTCGCCGCTGCTGCCCAGCTCGGGCGTGGTCAGCGGCGAGCGCACCGACGCGGCCGTGCAGCTCGACTACGAGAGCGGGGAGGGCTGGGGCGTGTACGGCTTCGGCCAGAAGACGGTGGACCGCACCGGCACGCGGCAGGACAACGACCGGCTCGGCGCGGGCGTGCGTTATCGCGTCAACGACAAGCTGTCGCTGCGCGGCGAGGCCTCGGGCGGCAATGGCGGCTCGGCGGGCAAGGCGGGCGTCGACTACCAGTACAACGACCGCTCCAACGTCTACGTCACCTACGCGCTGGACACCGGCCGCACCGACGAGACCTTGAACGCGCGCGGCGGCACGCTGGTCGGCGGCAT
>NZ_VOSR01000023.1:0-2214 GCF_007997345.1 Mitsuaria sp. TWR114 | reverse complement strand
GCGCGGCGGAACTCGGCCATCACCTCGCGGCCGGAGAAGCCGTCCTCGGCGCCGCAGGGGTCCTCGGCATAGGCAAGCACGCCGCCCAGGTCGCGCAGCAGGCGCACCGCGTCCTTGAGCAGCCAGCCGCCGTTCGGGTCGAGCGTGACGCGCGCCTCGGGGAAGCGCGCCTTCAGCGCGCGGATCGCCTCGACCTCTTCCTCGCCGCGCAGCACGCCGCCCTTGAGCTTGAAGTCCTTGAAGCCGTAGCGCGCCTGCGCGGCGACGGCCTGCTCGACGATGGCCTCGGGCGTCATCGCGACCTGGTGGCGCACCCGCAGCCAGGCGTCGGCGGGGGCGTCGCTGCCCGGCTCGTCGTCGGGCGTCTTGTAGGCCATGCCGGTCCTGGCGCGGTCGCCGACGAAGAACAGGTAGCCCAGCATGGCGACGCGGTCGCGCTGCCGGCCCTCGCCCAGCAGCTCGCACACCGGCACGCCCAGGTGCTGGCCCAGCAGGTCCAGCAGCGCGCATTCCACGGCGGTCAGCACGTGGATGGTGGTCCGCAGGTCGAAGGTCTGCAGGCCGCGGCCGCCGCTGTCCAGGCCCTGGAACTTCTCGCGGACCTGCGCCAGCAGCGCGTTCCACTTCGCCACCGGCTGGCGACGAGCAGTTCGCCGGCCTGTTCCAGCGTCTTGCGGATGGGCTCGCCGCCGGGGATCTCGGCGATGCCGACGTGGCCGGCGTTGTCCTCCAGGACCAGCAGGTTGCGGGTGAAGAACGGCGCGTGCGCGCCGCTCAGGTTCATGAGCATGCCGTCGTGGCCCGCGACGGGGATCGCGCGGGCGGACGTGACGAGGGGACTGCTTGCGCTCACAGGGGGCTCCTGGTCGGAATCGCGGGAACGGGGATCAATCGGCGGTGATCTTGCGGGTCTCGATGACCTGCTTCCAGCGGGCGAATTCGGCCTTCTGGAAGCTCTGCGCCTGGTCCGGCGTGTTGGCGACGATCTCGATGCCGATGTCGGTGAACTTCTGCTTCACCGCGGGCTCGTGCAGCGCCGCGACCAGGTCCTTCTGCAGCTGCGCGCGCACCGCCGGCGGCAGGCCGCGCGGGGCGGCCACGCCCTGCCAGGAGTAGACGTCGGCGCCCTTGATGCCGGACTCGGCCAGCGTCGGCACGTTGGGCAGCACGGCCGAGCGCTTGTCGCCGGTGACGGCCAGCGCGCGCAGCTTGCCGCCGACGATGTGCGGCAGCACCGCGTTGACGTTCTGGAAGGAGGCGTCGACCTGCGCGCCGAGCAGGTCGGTGATGGCCGGCGAGCCGCCCTTGTAGGGCACGTGCAGGCCGTTGGTGCCGGTCTGCAGCCAGAAGAGCTCGGCGGTGAGGTGGTCGGAGGAGCCGTTGCCCGAGGAGGCGAAGGTCATCTTGCCCGGGTCCTTCTTCAGCGCGTCGATGACGTCCTTGACGCTCTTGAGCGGCGAGGCCGCCGGCACGACCAGCACGTTGGGCGCCTGCATGGCGACGGTGAGCAGGTCGATGTCCTTGAGCGCGTCGTACTGGACCGCCTTGAGCAGGTGGGGCGCGATCACGAACGGACCGAGCGAGGACACCAGCAGCGTGTAGCCGTCGGCCGGCGCGCGTTTGACCTGCGAGGTGCCGAGCGTGCCGGTGGCGCCGGGGCGGTTGTCGACGATGACGGTCTGGCCCCACTTCTTCTGCAGCTCGGCGCCCAGGGCGCGGGCGAGCATGTCGGTCGAGCCGCCGGCCGGGAAGGGCACGACGAGGGTGACGGGGTGGTCGGGGAAGCCGTTGGCGTGGGCCAGGGTGGCGGTGCACAGGGACAGGACGGCGGCGCCGAGGGCGGCGCCGGCCTTGACGGCCAGGCGGCGGGTCAGGACGGTCATGGTTTGTCTCCGGGAAGGAACCGTGGAAGCCGCTCTTGATGCGCCCCGGTGCTCAGTCCGAAGCGGCGGTGGCGGCTTTGTTGTCAGTCATCATACAAGTTGAGCTCCGGCGGTGACAAGGCACCGCGCTGCACCCGGAGATCGGGGAAAACACGCAGAACTCGAGCGCCTGGTCAATCAAAAGATCGTCGCCACTTCCGGCCGGAAGGGCTGGAGGTTCAAGGTGGAAGAGGCGAAGAAGGACGACGACGTGGCGAAGGCCAGCGCCTGAGCCGCCGGCAAGGTCCGGTCAGCGCTGTTCCTGCAACGCCAGCGCCGCGCGGCGGCGGCG
>NZ_VOSR01000229.1:0-4501 GCF_007997345.1 Mitsuaria sp. TWR114 | reverse complement strand
GGCCAGCGCCAGCAGCGCGCCCGCCAGCCAGGCGCCGAGGGAGCGCGGCGCGCGGATGTCCCAGAGGATCAGCCGCATCGTGTCGCCGGCCTCGGTCCAGGGACTCCAGCCCAGGCTGCCGATCGCCAGGCCCAGCGCGAGCAGCACCGCGCCCAGCACGAGCAGCGCGACGAACTGCGCGGCGGTCCTGGCGGACGCGGCCGATGCGGCCGATGCAGCCGACGGAGCGGACTTGGCGCGCATCAGCGCATGCCTCCGGGCGGGGCGTTGAAGGGCGTGGTCGGCCAAGCCACCGGCCCCTGCGCCGCCTCGCGCAGGCAGCGCGCCATCAGCGCCGCGGCTTCCGACATGCGCGGGCCGGGGCGCACCAGCACGTCGGACTCGGCCGGCACCCAGACGCAGATGCGCTGCTGCTTGACGGCGCGGATCGCGGACCAGCCCGGCCGCTGCGGCAGGCCCGCGGCGTTGCGCTGGCCGACCATGATCACCTGCGGGTCGGCGCGGACGATGAACTCGGGATTGAGCTTGGGGAAGGGCCCGAGCTCGGCCGGGATGATGTTCTTCGCGCCGAGCCGGGCCAGGATCTCGCCCATGAAGGAGGCGGTGCCGGCGCCATAGGGCCCGGCGTCGACCTCGTAATAGACGCTCAGCCCGCGCGCGGCCGGCGGCAGCGTGGCGGCGCTCTGCGCGATGTGGCCGTCGACCCGGTTCCACAGGCGGCGCGCGTCGTCCTCCTTGCCGAGCAGCCGGCCCATCTTGCCCAGCACCCGCTGGACGTCGTTCATGCTCTTGGGTTCCAGCGCCAGGACACGCAGGCCCAAGCCCTCCAGGCGATCGATGACGCGCGCCGAGACGCCGGCCACGACGACGTCGGGCTTGAGCGCGACCAGGGCCTCGATGCTGGTGTCGTCCAGGCCGCCGAGCCGGGGCAGCTTCTGCACGCTGGCGGGGAAGTTGGAGAAGCGGTCGACGCCGACGACCTTGGCGCAATCGCCCAGTTCGCAGATGGTCTCGGTCAGCGAAGGCAGCAGGCTGACAATGCGCCGCGGCACGTCCGGCAAGGTCACCGTGTGACCGCGGTCGTCCTGGATCGTGATCGGCGCGGCGACCGCCGAGGTCGCGGTCAGCACCAGCGTGGCCAGCGACAACGCGGCGCGGCTCAGGGGTCCCATCGACTTCATCGCTTGTTCTCCTCGTTGTCCGTGGCGTCGACGCGCTCGCGGGCGGCGGCCTCGTTGTCGTCCTGGTCCTCGTCGAGCGGCTCGACCGGACGCGTCCACGGTTGGCCGGCCACCATCAGCGTCAGCTCGCCGCACTGCCGCGCGACCTGCTGGTTGAGCCGGCCGAGTTCGTCCACATAGGCGCGCACCTCGCGGCCCATCGGCATCACGCCCCATCCGACCTCGTTGGACACGAAGATCACCGGCGAGGCCAGCGTCGGCAGCAGGCGCCGCAGTTCGGCGCACTCGGCGCGCCAGTCGTCCAGGCGCGGCGCGCCCGCCATCGGCATCAGCCAGTTGGTGAGCCACAGCGTCAGGCAGTCGACGACCAGCAGCCGCTGGGGCGATGCCGCCGCCCGCAGCGCCTCGCACAGTTGCAGCGGCGCCTCGACGGTGTCGAAGCCGGCCGGCCGGTCGGCGCGGTGGCGGGCGATGCGCTCGCGCATCTCGTCGTCATGGGCCTCGGCGGTCGCGACCACCGTGACCCGATGGCCCGGCGTGCGCGCCCAGCGCAGCGCGAGGCGCTCCGCATGGCGCGACTTGCCGCTGCGCTGGCCGCCGACGATCAGGTGATGAGCAGGCATCCGGGACTCCGGGGGCGAAGGGGAAGTGCGGACCTTACCGCGAGGGTCCGCGCGGCGGGGAACGACGGTCGAGGCGGGCCGCGCTCACAGCGTCGGCGCGTAGCGCAGCATCACGAACCAGGTCCGGCCCGCCTGGTTGTAGAAGTTCGCCGTCTGGTACTGACGGTTGAACGCGTTGTCGACGTTCAGCTGCAGGCGCCAGTCCTTGGCGAACGCGAACTGCGCGTCCAGGTTGAGCAGGCCGTAGCCGCCGAGCCGGGTCTTGTTGGCGGCGTCGTCGAAGCGCTCGCCGGAACCGACCAGGTTCGCGCCCAGTGTCCAGGCGCGCAGCGTCGTCTCGGCGCGCAGCGTGCCGAAGCGCTTGGCGCGGCGCTGCAGCTGGCGGCCGGTGTTGGCGTCGGTCGGGTCGAGGAAGTCGGCGGTGGCGCTGAGCTTGACCGCGCCCAGGGTCGCGCCGCCCTTCAGGCTGGTGCCCTTGAGCATCGCGCGCGCGACGTTGGTGTAGCAGCCGGTCGTGGAGCGGCAGCTGCCCGCGGCGCCGAAGGCGATCAGGTCGCTGACGCGGTTGCGGAAGGTGGTGATGGCGAAGTCCAGGTCGCCCTGGGCCCAGGCCAGGCCGGCCTCGCGGTTGTGGCCGCGCTCCGGCCGCAGTTCCGGGAAGCCCCGGCTGATGTCCGGGCCGTAGACGCTGCCGCGGTGGAACAGCGTCGGCGCGCGGAAGGCGTTGCCGGCCGAGGCCGTCACCCGCCAGCCGCCACCGAGCCGGTAGCCGGCCGCCAGGCTGCCGGTGTCGATGCCGCCGAACTCGCTGTCGTCGTCATGGCGACCGTGCGCCTGCAGGCTCAGCGCGCCCAGCGTGCCGAGGTAGCTCAGGCCGGCCGCGTTCTGGCTGCGCGTGCCGGTACCGCCGCCGACCAGGTCGGCGTTGACGAGGCGGTCCTCGCGACGCTCCAGCACGCCATTGAGCTGGTGCGCGGCATTGATCCGGTAGAAGCCCAGCAGCGAGGCGCTGCGGATGCGGGTTCTGGTCAGGTAGGGGGCGCTGGGGCGCGTCTCGTAGTTCTCTTCGGACTGGCCGACGGAGAGCTGCGTCGACAGCGCCTGCGACCAGACCGACTTCAGGCTGAGCTTGGCGGCGATCGATTCGGTGATGCCGCGGTCGTCGGCGTTCTTGCCGGCGTCGTAGCCGACGTCGCTGCGGCTCTTCAAGCCGAGCAGCTCCAGGCGCTGGCCTTCGGCGATGCGGCCGCCCAGGCGCAGGCTGCCGTTGTAGTTGCGCCAGCCGTCCTTGTCGGCATTGAAGCTCTTGCTGGTCGTGAGGCCGTAGGCGTTGAAGCCGGTGCCGCGGTCGACGGCCAGCGAACCGGCGTAGTCGAAGTCCGCAGTGCCGCCCAGCAGCGAGACGTCGGCCTTGACCTGGCCGAGGTTGCCGCCGCCGACGCCCAGGTCCAGCTGCGGCCGGCCGCTGCCCTGGCGCGTGAAGATCTGCACCACGCCGCCGATGGCGTCGGAGCCGTACAGCGCGCTGGCCGGGCCCTTGAGCACCTCGACGCGATCGATCAGCGAGACCGGCAGGTTCTCCCAGCGCGCGCCGCCGGTGGACTGGCCGTCGATGCGCACGCCGTCGATCAGGACGACGGTGTGGCGGGTCTCGGCGCCGCGGATGAAGACGGAGGTGGTGTTGCCCGGCCCGCCGTTGTTGGTCATCTGCAGGCCGGCGACGTTGCGCAGCAGCGCGGCGACGTTGCCGAAGCCCTGGCGCTCGATGGTGTCGCGGTGGATGACGGTGAGGTCGGCGGCGATGTCGCCCAGCCGCATCGGGCTGCGCGAGCCGGTGACGGTGACTTCGTCGAGCCGGCTCGCGGGAGCGGTGGCGTCGGCCGAGGTGGAGGAGGGCGCGGACTGCGCGAAGGCCGTGGCGGCGAGCGCCAGCGGCGTGAAGGCGAGCAGCGAGCGGGCACCGGCGCGCGCGCGCGAAACGAACGGAAGCATGAGAACGGACCAACGACGGGTTCAGGGCCCTGCTCACCCGCAGGACGTCTGAGGAACGATGCCGCCGGCTGCGTCGTCGATCCACCGGGTGGGCGGGTCGGGATCGGCTGGCGGGCACCACCTGTTGGCCGGTATCCGGGCTGGTGGCCGCTGCCTGTGTCCTTCCCAGCGCGGGCGCGCCAGTGGACATGGGGACAGGCAGTGCCGGCGGCGTGCCGGGTCCTTCGTCAGGATCCGGGGCGCGCGGCCGGCGGCCACTTACCGTTGCGGGGACAGCTCAGGTTGGCTCGCGCATCGGCGATGCGCCCGCTTCCTGATTCCCGTTTAACTGCACGGACGCAATGTCCGCGCGAGCACCAACGGCGCGCATTCTAGCGAGGTGTTTCCGCCTCGCCGCGTCTGGGCAGTGGCTGGAGCGCGCCATCGCCGACCATCGCGGGCGCCTTCTTGCCGGGCTTGGTCGTCGGCTTGGGCGGCAGCGACGGGTCGGGCGACTTCGGCAGCTTGGGTTTCTTCTTGGGCGGCTGCTTCGGATCCTTGGGCTTGGGCTTCTTCGGATCGGCGGGCTTGGAGGGGCGCGTCGACGCCTTCGGGGGCCGGGGCTCGATGGAGCGTCGATGCCGGCGGCGGCGGGCGCGGGCGATTGCGCCGCGAGGCGTTCGCGTTCGCGCTGCCGCGTTGCGAGCTCGCGGGACTCGTCGGCGG
>NZ_VOSR01000228.1:0-2219 GCF_007997345.1 Mitsuaria sp. TWR114 | reverse complement strand
GCAGGTGCGGCCGCCGCGGCGGGTGCCGCAGTAGGAGCCGGCGCAGCAGCCGCCGGTGCGGGCGCTGCCGCCGCATCACTCTCCAGCACGACGATCAGGTCGCCTTCGTTCAGCTTGTCGCCGAGCTTGACCTTCACTTCCTTGACGACGCCCGCCGCCGAGGACGGGATCTCCATCGAGGCCTTGTCGGACTCGACGGTGACCAGGCTCTGCTCAGCCTTCACCGTGTCGCCGGGCTTGACCAGCAGCTCGATGATCGCGACGTCCTTGAAGTCCCCGATGTCGGGAACCTTGACTTCCACCAATGCCATATTGGGTGTCTCCAGAAATTTACTGAGCCGGCGGGCTTACCCAGCGGAGCCCACGGAACTGGCTTCGCCAGGCCGTCGGGCTCGCCCCCTTGAGGGGGCCGGCGAAGCCGGTAGGGGGTGGGCCGTGCTCACGCGTACAGCGGGTTGATCTTGTCGACGTTGATGCCGTACTTCTTGATGGCTTCCGCGACCTTGGCCTGCGGGATCTTGCCTTCGTCAGCCAGGCTCTTCAGCGCGGCCACGACGATGTAATGGCGGTTGATCTCGAAGTGCTCGCGCAGCTTGGAGCGGAAATCGCTGCGGCCGAAACCGTCGGTTCCCAGCACCTTGTACGAGCGGCCGGCCGGGATGAAGGCGCGGATCTGCTCGGCGTAGTTCTTCATGTAGTCGGTCGACGCGATCACCGGCCCCTGCACCTTGCTCAGCTGCTGCGTCACGAACGGCACGCAGGCCAGCTCGGTCGGGTGCAGCAGGTTCCAGCGCTCGGCGTTCTGGCCGTCGCGGGCCAGCTCGTTGAAGCTGGGGCAGGACCAGACGTTCGCGCCCACGCCCCAGTCAGCCTCGAGCAGCTTCTTGGCGGCCTGGCTTTCGCGCAGGATGGTGCCCGAGCCCAGCAGGTTCACCGTCAGCGGCTGGGCGGCGGCGTCCTCCAGCAGGTACATGCCCTTGAGGATCTGCTCCTCGGTGCCGGCCTTCAGGCCGGGCATCGGGTAGTTCTCGTTGAGCAGCGTCAGGTAGAAGTAGACGTTCTCCTGGTTCTCGACCATGCGCTTCAGGCCCGAGTGCAGAATCACCGCCACCTCATGCGCGAAGGTCGGGTCGTAGCTGATGCAATTCGGAATGGTGCCGGCCAGGATGTGGCTGTGGCCGTCCTCGTGCTGCAGGCCTTCGCCGTTCAGCGTCGTGCGGCCCGAGGTGCCGCCCAGCAGGAAGCCGCGCGCCTGCATGTCGCCGGCGGCCCAGGCCAGGTCGCCGATGCGCTGGAAGCCGAACATCGAGTAGTAGACGTAGAACGGGATCATCACGCGGTTGTTCGTCGAGTACGACGTCGCCGCGGCGATCCAGCTGGCCATGCCGCCGGCCTCGTTGATGCCTTCCTGCAGGATCTGGCCGGCCTTGTCCTCGCGGTAGTACATGACCTGGTCCTTGTCGACCGGCGTGTAGTTCTGACCCGCGGGGTTGTAGATGCCGATCTGGCGGAACAGGCCTTCCATGCCGAAGGTGCGGGCCTCGTCGACCAGGATGGGCACGGTGCGCGGGCCCAGTTCCTTGTCGCGCAGCAGCGTGGTCAGGAAGCGGACATAGGCCTGCGTGGTCGAGATCTCGCGACCCTCGGCGGTCGGGTCCAGCACGGCCTGGAAGGTGGCCAGGTCGGGCACCTTCAGCGCTTCATCGGCCTGCGGGCGGCGCTTGGGCAGGTAGCCGCCCAGCGACTTGCGGCGCTCGTGCAGGTACTGCATCTCGGGCGTGTCGTCGGCCGGCTTGTAGAACGGGATCTTGGCCAGCTCGCTGTCCGGGATGGGGATGTTGAAGCGGTCGCGGAAGGCCTTGATGTCCTCGTCCTGCAGCTTCTTGGTCTGGTGCGCGGTGTTCTTGCCCTCGCCGATCTTGCCCATGCCGTAGCCCTTGACGGTCTTGATCAGCATGACGGTGGGCTGGCCGACGGTGTTGACCGCCTTGTGGTAGGCCGCGTAGACCTTCTGCGGGTCGTGGCCGCCGCGGTTCAGGCGCCAGATGTCCTCGTCGGACATGTTCTCGACCATCTTCAGCAGCTCCGGATGCTTGCCGAAGAAATGCTTGCGCACGAACGCGCCGTCATTGGCCTTGTAGGCCTGGTAGTCGCCGTCCAGCGTCTCCAGCATGACCTTGCGCAGCAGCTCCTGCTTGTCGCGCGCCAGCAGCGGATCC
>NZ_VOSR01000227.1:0-2906 GCF_007997345.1 Mitsuaria sp. TWR114 | reverse complement strand
CTCGCGCCGCAAGGCCTTGCTGCTGGGCGCGGCCTCGGGCCTGGTGGAGCCGGTGGGCGCGGTGCTGGGCGCCTGGGTGGTCTCGGCCTGGCCGCTGCTGCTGCCCTGGGGACTGGGGTTCGCGGCGGGCGCGATGCTCTTCGTCATCAGCCACGAGATCATTCCCGAGTCGCACCGCAAGGGCCATGAGCGCTGGGCGACGCAGGGCCTGATGCTCGGCTTCGCGCTGATGATGGTGCTGGACACGGCACTGGGCTGACACGGCGCCGGCGGACGCGGCGCGGGAGCGCCGTCGGCCGGCACAGCGCGACGCGGGTCCTGCACGGCCGGTCGTGCGGTGCGTCACGGGCCCGCCGGCAGGCGCCAAAGGCCGTTTTACAACTCGCCGCGCGCAAGCGGCAAACCGTCACGTCGCCCCCGGCGTCATCGGCGGCCGACCGCGCACAAGCGCGCTGCGGCCCGTCACCATCGGTGCTCTGCCCTCATCGATCCGCAGGACCCGAGCCGTGATGAAGAAGTTGCCCGCCGCGCTGTTCGCGCTTGCCGCCGTGATCACGGTGTGCTCGACCCCCGCCACGGCCGCGGGCCTGACACCGCTGGAGCAGCGCTGGATCGCGGGCATGACGCCGGTGCTGCAGCATGCGAAGGCGTCCGGCATGCCGGTGGACGTGGTCGTGCAGCCGCAGGATGCGCCGGAGGCCGCGCCGCTGGCGCTGGGCTTCAGGGACGGCCGCTGCAAGCTGGTGCTGAGCCTGCGCGGCAACCCGGAGGGCGAAGCGACGATGCAGCGCCTGCCCGCCGGCCTGGAGGACAGCGCGCTGGAACTGATGGCGGCGCACGAACTGGGCCATTGCCGCCGCTACCTGGATGGCGTCTGGTTCAACCTGCCGGCCGGCTTCTCGGCCGCGCCGGCGCCCGACGGCCTCAGCCCCGACCTGCAGCGGGCCTATCTCTCGATGAAGTCGGCGCGCCGCGAGGAAGGTTACGGCGACCTCGTCGCGCTGGGCTGGACGGCCCAGCGCCATCCGGCGCAGTACGCCGCGCTGCACGCCTGGCTGAGCGCCGAGCGCGCCCGGGACCTGCTGCCCGGCAGCCACCACGACACGCTGGCCTGGCTCAAGCTGGCCCGCGACCCGCAAGCGCTGGGCAGCGCGCCGTCGATGTTCGATGCGGCCCTGCCGGTCTGGCAGCACGGGCTCAACCTCGACGAGGACTGAGCGGGCGCACGGATCGACGTGCGGACGAAGTTCTTAACGGCACCTTGTCGTTACCTGAACGCAGAGGAAACGCCCAGGGCGCCACACTGCCGCCGCCCGGTTCCCCCACGCGGGGGCCGGACTTCCTCCCACGTCTCACTTGGCGCCCCTCATGAACCTGTCCGCACGCCCGCTGTTCGCCGCCCTGTCGATCGGCCTCCTGTCGTCCACCCTCGCCGTCGCCGCACCGGCGCCGCACTGGGAATACACCGGCGAAAAAGGCGCCGCCCACTGGAGCGAGGTCGACCCGTCCTTCGCCACCTGCGCGCTGGGCCACCAGCAGAGCCCGATCAACATCGACCACGCGGTCAAGGCGGACCTGCCCGCGCTCGCCTTCCATTACGGCAGCGCCGCGCCGACGATCTGGAACAACGGCCACACGGTCCAGGTGAACCTGCCGGCCGGCAACACGGTGGACGTCGGCGGCCAGAGCTACGAACTGCTGCAGTTCCACTTCCACACCCCCAGCGAGGAGCTCATCAAGGGCAAGTCGATGCCGATGGTGGTGCACTTCGTCCACAAGAACGCCGCCGGCGACCTGGGTGTCGTGGCCGTGCTGGTCCAAGCCGGCCAGGCCAATCCGGCGCTGTCTCCGGTGTTCGAGCACCTGCCCCGCGCCGGCGAGAAGATCAGCGTGGACGGCCTGTCGCTGGACCTGTCCGCGCTGCTGCCCAAGACGCTGGGCTACTACGACTTCACCGGCTCGCTGACCACGCCGCCCTGCTCGGAGGGCGTGCACTGGATGGTCCTGAAGTCGCCGATCACGCTGTCGGCCGCCCAGATCGAGGCCTTCCGCAAGCTGGTCGGCAGCAATGCGCGGCCGGTGCAGCCGCTCAACGGCCGCGAGATCAAGGAAAGCGGCGAATGACCGCTTCCGGGCCGCGGACCGGCGGCCCGGTGTCCCGGCGCCGCCGCGGGTAGCCCACCGCGGCCCTCCCGGGCCGCGACGTGGCGCCGGCTTCAGCCCAGCGCGCGTCCGATCAGGATCTTCTGGACCTCGGACGTGCCTTCGTAGATCTGCGTCACCCGGACGTCGCGGTAGATCCGCTCGACCGGGAAGTCGCTGACGTAGCCGTAGCCGCCGTGGATCTGGATGGCGGCGGAGCAGACGCGCTCGGCCATCTCGCTGGCGAAGAGCTTGGCCATCGCCGCCTCCTTGAGGCAGGGCTGGCCGGCGTCCTTCAGCGACGCCGCATGCCAGATCAGCTGGCGCGCCGCCTCGATCTGCGTGGCCATGTCGGCGAGTTTGTGCTGCATCGCCTGGTGCTCGAAGATCGGCACGCCGAAGGCCACCCGCTCCTTGCTGTAGCGCAGCGCCGCCTCGAAGGCCGCGCGCGCCATGCCCACCGACTGCGACGCGATGCCGATGCGCCCGCCCTCCAGCCCCGACAGCGCGATCTTCAGGCCCTGCCCTTCGTCGCCCAGCCGGTTGGCGGCGGGCACGCGGCAGTTCTCGAACAGGATCTGCGCCGTGTCGCTGGCGTGCTGGCCCATCTTGTCCTCGATGCGCGCCACCACGTAGCCCGGCGTGGACGTCGGCACCAGGAAGGCCGAGATCCCCTTCTTGCCGGCGGCTTGTCCGTCACCGCCATCACGATGGCGACGTCCCCGTTCTTGCCGCTGGTGATGAACTGCTTGACGCCGTTCAGG
>NZ_VOSR01000226.1:0-2702 GCF_007997345.1 Mitsuaria sp. TWR114 | reverse complement strand
TCACGCCGCGCGAGCGCGACGTGCTGCGCATGCTCTGCCTGGGCCTGGACAACAAGTCGATCGGCCTGCGGCTGGGCGTCGCGGCGGGCACCGTCAAGACACATGTGAAGACGCTGCTGCAGAAGCTGGGCGCGCGCAGCCGCACCCAGGCCGCCACCGAGGCGCTGCGCCGCGGGCTGCTCGACGACGAGCCGGTGGCCGATGATCCGGTGCCGCTGCCGGCGCGTCCGTCGCGCGGCGCCGCGCAAGGGCTCTACCGGCTCCAGCCGCTGCCGGCCGCATGACCGGGACGACGCGCGCTTGACCGCCAGGGGCCCGGGTCGGCACAGTCGCCGGCCGGCATGGCGCCGGACAGAGGGAGGTCAAGTGGCGAGGTGGTGGATCGGATGGATGCTGGTGGTCGCGTTTGCGGCCGCGACCGCCCACCCTGCGGCGGGGGCCGCCGCCGAGGGCCTGCCCGATTTCTCCCACCGCTCCTGGAACGTCCGCGACGGCGCGCCGGCGGATGTCTGGACGCTGGGCGGCGGGCGCGAGGGCGTGCTGTGGCTGGGCACCGGCATGGGGCTGTACCGCTTCGACGGCCTGCGCTTCGAGCGTTACCGGCCCGGCGACCAGCCGCTGCCGGCGTTCAACATCAACGCCTTGCTGGTCGACGAGGACCGCACGCTGTGGATCGGCCTGTTCGAAGGCGGCGTGCTGCGCCTGCGCGACGACGGCGTGACCCGCTACGGCGCGGCGCAGGGGCTGCCCGGCGGCCGCGTGCTGCGCCTGGTGCGCGCCGGCGGGGCGCTCTGGGCCGCGGCGGGCAAGGGCCTGGCGCGTTTCGACGGGCAGCGCTGGCAGCGTGTGGGCGAGGCGCAGGGCTATCCCGCGGCCGGCGCCGAGTACCTGTTCCGCGACCGCCAGGGCACCCTGTGGGTCAGCTCCGGCGAGCGCCTGTACCGGCTGGCCGCCAATGCCGAGCGCTTCGAGGACACCGGCGTGCCGCTGGGCCGCAGCGCGGTGATGGCGCAGGACGGCCAGGACCGGCTCTGGATCGCCGACGGCCGCGGCGGCGTGCGGCCGCTGGGCGTGCCAGGATCCTGGCGCTCGTGGGCGCAGCTGCCGGACACCGCGCCGGCGCCCGCGCCCGTGCGGATGGATGACCTGGCCGCGGCGCCCTTCTCCCCCAGCGTGGTGTCCGAACGCGACGGCCGGCCGTCCACGCTGGTCAAGCAGATGCTGTTCGCCAGCGACGGCGGGCTGTGGGTGACCGTCAACGGCCGCGGCGTGTTCCGCACCGAGGCCGCGGACGCGCGCCTGATGGCGGGCGAGCAGCTGGACTGGTCGCGCGGGCAGTGGTTCACCGTCGCCGACGGCCTGGGCTCGTCCATCACCGTGCCGCTGGTGGAAAGCGACGACGGCGAGATCTGGGTCGGCACCAACGGCGGGCTGGACCGCTTCCGCGGCGCGGCGGTCGATCGCGTGGAGTTGCCCAACCGCGGCGCCAGCATCGCGATGGCGGTCGACGGGTCCGGCGGGCTGCTGGTCGCCGCCGGCGATTCGATCCAGCGCCTCGCGCCCGGCGAGACCACGCCCCGCGCCGTGCCCACCGACCCGGGCATGACCACCTTCACTTCGGTCTTCGTTGACAGCCGCCAGCGGCTCTGGGCCGGCGGTCGCACCGGCTTGTGGACGCAGGAGAACGGCCGTTTCGTGCCCGTCCCCACGCCCGACGCGAGCCCTGGCGGCCGCCGTGTTCGAGATCACCGAGGACGCCACCGGCGCGCTGTGGTTCAACGGTCACCGCTACGGGCTGATGCGTTACGCCGACGGCAAGACCACGCGCCTGTCGGGCTCGGGCGTCTTCCCGCGCAAGGGCCCCGACGCGATTGCCAGCGACGCCCAGGGCCGGGTCTGGATCGGCTACTCCGACGGCACGCTGCTGCGTCACGAGGCCGGCCAGACCACCCGCCTCACCCCCGCCGACGGCCTGGCGATCGGCGCGATCAAGGTCATCGCGCGTCAGGGCGCGCACCTGTGGGTCGGCGGCGAGCGCGGCGTTCAGCTGCTGTCCGAGCCCGGTTTCCCTCGGCTGCGGCTGGCCGACGCGGATGCGCTCGAGGGCGTGTCGGGCCTCGTCGAGACGCCGGAGGGCGAGCTCTGGATCAACGGCGCGAACGGCATCACGCGACTGCGCGCCGACGAGGTCCGCCGCGCGCTCGCCAGCGCCACCGAGGCGGAGCAGCGCCCGGCGGGCCGCCGCTTCGACCTGCTCGACGGCCTGACCGGTCGCGCCGAACAGTCCTGGCCGCTGCGCACCGCGGCCCGCACGCCGGACGGGCTGCTGTGGTTCTCGCTGAGCAACGGCGTCGTGCGCGTCGATCCGCGGCGACTGCCCGAGGGCGAGTCCAAGCCCCCGGCGGTGGACATCCACCAGCTGTCCGTGCATGGCGAGCCCGTCGCGGCTGGCCTGGATGGCGCAGATCGCGTTTTGCGCCTGGCCCCCGGCACCCGCGATCTGGAGATCGCCTACACCGCGATCAGCCTCGCCCAGCCCGAGCGCACCCGCTTCCGCTACCGGCTGGTCGGCCAGGACCGCGACTGGCAGGACGCGGGCGCGCGACGCCGCGCCTTCTATACCAACCTCGGCCCGGGCACCTACGAGTTCCGCGTCGAGGCGTCCCAGGACCGTGGTCCCTGGAGCGCCACGCCGGCCGCGC